>NZ_MUBM01000238.1 GCF_002154505.1 Streptomyces carpinensis
GTCTCAGGTGGGGGGAGGGAGGAGCGGGGCGGATCATGGTCCGCTGTACGGTTCGGATGGTCCGTACGATGGTTGCCGATTGGCGGAAAGCTACGTTAGGGATGCGCAGGAGGTGTGGCAAGAGATGTGACGCGGATTGTTCACGCGTCTTTCGGCTGGGGCAGCCGCGCAGGGAGGACGGTGCGCGGGATCGGTCCCTTGTTGCGGCGCCCCTGCCCGCTCTCCTCCCACGCGTGCGCCAGGATGCCCACGGATCGGCTGAGAACGAACAGGCCGCGGGCTAGGGGGGCGGAGAAGCCCAGTTCGGCGTAGATGACGGCGGTGGCTCCGTCGATGTTCATCGGGACCGGCCGGGCGCCCGCCCGGCGCCTTTTGAGGATGCCCTCGACGGCGAGAGCGGCATGGAGGAAGTCGCCGCTGACGACGTTGTCGGAAGCCGCCTGCTGGACCAGCCGGATGAGCGGATCGCGCCGCGGATCGACGGGGTGGAAGCGGTGACCGAAGCCCGGCAGGTATCTCGAGCGGCTCTGCCAGTCGACCATGACCTCCTGTGCGGCCTGCTGCCAACTGCCACCCAGAGCTTGCAGATCGCGGATGTCGGTGAGCATCTCCACGCACTGCTGGCCGGCTCCGCCGTGGGCGTCACCGAGCATGTTCACGCCGGTGGCGACAGCGTTGTTGAGGCCGACTCCGCAGGTCGCTGCCATGCGGGCGGCAGCGATGGAGGGGGCTTGTGGTCCATGGTCGACGCCGGCGACCAAGGCGGCCTCGAGCAGGGACGATTCGCGTGGCGTGGGTGTGGTTCCGCGCAGCATCAGCCAGATGACGTCGACCAGGCCGGCGGTGCCGATGAGTTCCTGCACCGGCCGGTCGCGCAGCTCGATGCTGCCGGGTTCTATGTGGCTGACCGCAGTGGCCCACCACTGTGCGGCTTCGTCGTGTGCGCTGGTCATGATGCGGCAGCCTCTCCGGCTGCCGCGGTGGCCGCGTTCGCCCATCGGTTTGCGATCTCCTCCCGCTGGGCATTGTGTTCGCCCAGCAGCGGCGGAGGTGACGTCGGGACGAATGCTTCCCCGTCGATGAGGACGCCGTTGCCCACGACATGGAGCGGTCGTCCCGGACGTCGTGGATGGCTGAGTCTGGTGATGAAGTTCCGGTGTGTCAGTTGCGGCTGTTCCAGGGCCTGCGGCACGGTGAGCACCCGCGCGGCGGGCACACCGGCGGCGTTCAGTTCGCGCTCCCAGTCGGCGGCCGGCCGGCTCGACAGTGCCTCGTTCAGCGCGGCGTTGAGCTCTTCGCGATGGATCTTGCGCTGTTCCCGTTCGCCGAAGCGGTCGTCGGTGATCAGTTCCGGCGCGCCGGCCAGCCGGCACAGCGCCTCGAACTGGCGCTGCTGGTTGGCCGCGATGTTCAGGGGCCCGTCCAGGGCCTGGAAGGTGCCGGAGGGGGCCGCGGTGGGGTTCTGGTCGCTGAGCGGTTCCGGCGGGATGCCGCTGACAAGGTAGTTGGAGACGGCCCAGCCCATGGTGGACAGCGATGCCTCCAGCATGGAGACGTCGAGACGGCTGCCCCGCCCGGTGCGTTCCCGGTGGAGCAGGGCGGCACTGATGGCGAAGGCGGCCATCAGTCCGCCGGTGGTGTCGCAGACGGGGAAGCCGACCCGCTGGGGGGCTGTCTCGGGCGTGCCGGTGATGCTCATCATGCCGGTGAGACCCTGGACGATCTGGTCGTAGGCCGGCGCGTCGCTCATCGGGCCGTCCTGTCCGAAGCCGGAGATGGAGCAGTAGACGAGACGCTCGTTGAGCTGGGCTAGGCGCTCCGCGCCGTAACCCATCCTCTCCAGGACGCCGGCCCGGAAATTCTCCAGCAGGACGTCCGCCCCGGACAGGAGCCGTTCGAAAAGGGCCCGGTCGGCGGTGTCCTTGAGATCGAGCTCCAGCGAACTCTTGCCCGCGTTCTGGGCGAGGAAGGACGCCCCGACACCGTCCTTGTTGAGGGCGGCGTCGGGGCCCAGGTTCCGTGCCAGATCACCTTGGCCCGGACGCTCGATCTTGACCACCTCGGCGCCCATGAGCATGAGTTGGTAGCTGCAGTAGGGGCCGGCCAGCACGTTCGTGAGGTCCAGAACGCGTATTCCATCTAGGGGGCGAACGTGCATATGACGTCTCCTTCCAGCGGCGCCTGCTGCGGCGCCGTTGCCGGCGTGGTTAGGTGCGCGGCCCCAGGGGGTGGTGGAAGCCCTGCGAGGCAATGCGTGCGGCCGTCTCCCGCAGGTCGTCCGCGAACACCTCGATGTCCTGCTCCGTGATGCGCGCACTGGGGCCGCTCAGTGAGAGCGAGGCGACCGCGACGCCCGACTGGGTGCGGATGGGCACGGCGACGGCCGTGAGGCCGATGTCGCGCTCGCCGTGGCTGGTGGCGTACCCGCGACCGGCGGCCTCGTCGGCCCACAGCCGCAGTTGCTGCACGTGCGCGACGCCGTACGGGGAGGCGGCGGCGACCCGTTGCATCAGCCCATCGGTGGCCCCGATGAGCAGCACTTTCGACGAGGCGCCGGCCCACAGCGGCAGTTCGTCGCCCACTCGCACCACGTGCCGCAGAGGCTGAGGGCTTTCCTGCTGGGCGACGCAGACACGGTGGATATCGCGGCGGATCATCAGATTCGCCGTCTCTCCGCGCCGATCGACCAGTTCACGCAACAACCTCTGCGTGTCCGGCGGCAACTCCCAGCTGGTGTGGGCCAGATGGGCCCAGCGCCACAGGCCGGGCCCGGCTGTGTAACCCCCGGGCGTCGCCCACAACAGTCCGTACTGCTCCAGCGTCTGGACGAGGCGCACCACGGTCGTCTTGGGCAGGCCGGTCGCGTCGACCATGTCCTTGAGAGGAACGGTGGGCTGATCTTCGGTCAGCAGTGACAGGATGTCCAGAGCCCGGCGCACGCTGCGTACGCCGCCTTGTCCTTGCTCCGTGTCCACGCGCTCTCCTTCGTCAGTGGCCGGCCGCTCGGCCCGTTGTCGGGCGCGGCACTCGAGGGGACAGCTTCCACCAGCCAAGGTCCGTTCGAAAACCGCTGGTTTCAACTTCCTCACGCCGACCTATTGCCACGGCCTCTTGGCGCCCGTACGTTACACGCCAGTCCACAGAGCAGTCCACGGAAACCATCAGATGGTTTTTTCTGGAGACGTGATGCTGCAAGACCTCCTCAAGGCCGCCGACCAGAACGACGTGGTCGAGGCCCTCCCCTACCTCGCCGGCTCCTGGGGCGGCGAAGGCCCTCCCACGGACCGCAATGGCCCGTACCTGAGGCGCACCGTCAGCCGTGCCCCTGCCGCCACCGAGCGCGAGATCGACACGGCGATCGCACAGGCCGGCGGTTACGCCCGGCAGATGGCCGACCTCGCGCCCGCCGCCCGGGCCGACATCTTGGAGGCCGCCTCACGCAACGCGCTCGCCCACCGCGACCGGCTCGCCCGCCTGCTCGCCCTGGAGCTGGGCAAACCCGTCAAGGACAGCCGCACCGAGATCGACCGCGTGGCTTCCACCTTCGCCGTCTGCGCGGCCGAGGCCCGCCGTATCGACGGCGAGACCCTGCCGGTGGCCGGCTGGAACACCGGCATCGGCACCACCGCTTTCACCTACCGGGCGCCCGCCGGAGTGGCGCTGGCGATCACCCCGTTCAACGCGCCCGCCAACCTCCTCGCCCACAAGCTCGGCGCCTCCTTCGCAGCCGGCAACACCACCCTCGTCAAGGCCCCGCCCCAGGCACCGGCCACCTCCGCCGCCGTCGTGGCGCTACTCCTCGACAGCGGCATGCCCCACCAGGCGGTCCAGTTGCTGCACGGCGGCGGCGACGTCGGCGCCGCCCTGTGCGCCGCCGACCCGGTCAGCGTCATCAGCTTCACCGGCAGCGCCGACACCGGTGCCGCCGTGGCCCGCGCCGCAGGCCGCAAACGGCTCGCCCTCGAGCTGGGCGGCAACGCCGCCACGATCGTGTGTGAGGACGCCGACGCCGCCGCAGCCGCACAGATCTGCGCCCGCACCGGCTACAGCAACTCCGGCCAGAGCTGCATCTCCGTGCAGCGCGTCTACATCCACCGCAGCCGCTACGCCGAGTTCCTCGACGCCTTCACCGCGGCAGTCGACGCCCTGGTCGTCGGTGATCCCCTCGACGACCGCACCGATATCGGCTCCATGGTCGACGAGAACGCGGCCGAACGGGTGGTCGCCTGGTCGAGCGAGGCACGCCAGCTGGGCGCCAGCGTGATCCGCGGCGGCACCCGCGACGGCGCCACCGCCGCCCCGACCATCGTCGCCGATCCGCCCCCGCACGCCTCCGTCGTCGTCCAAGAAGTGTTCGGCGCGCTGGTCGCCGTCATCCCCTTCGACGACTTCGACACCGTCCTCGACCAGTGCAACGCCAGCCGGTACGGACTGCAGGCCGGCCTGTTCACCCACGACATCACCCGCATCCTCACCGCCTGGCGGCGCCTGGAGGTCGGTGGACTGATCGTGAACGGGACCTCCAACTTCCGCCTCGACCATGTGCCGTTCGGCGGCGTGAAGGACTCCGGCTTCGGCCGCGAGGCCCCTCGCTGGCTCATCGAGGACTACACCGTCGTCAAGACCCTCGTACTGCGCGGACTGTCCATCTGGGGCGACAGCCGCGAGCTGCCCAAGGAGAACTCGTGACCACCGTGACCGCCGCCGAAGCCCTCGTCGCCCAGCTCGAGTCCTACGGCGTCGAGTACGTCTTCGGCACCTGTGGACACACCAACATCGCCCTCCTCGACGCCCTCGGCCCGAGCTCCATCGAATTCGTCATCGCCCGGCACGAACAGGCCGCCGCCCACGCCGCCGACGGCTACGCCCGGGCCACCGGCCGCCCCGGCGTGCTGCTCACTCACGTGGGACCGGGCATGATGAACGCCGTCACCGGCGTCGCCACCGCCGCCCTGGACTCCGTGCCGCTGGTCGTCATCACCGGCGACATCCCCTCCTACTACTACGGCCGGCACCCGCACCAGGAGGTCAACCTCCACGCCGACGCCGACCAGACCGCGATCTACCGGCCCTTCTGCAAGCGCACCTGGGAGGTCCAGCGGGTCCAGGACATCCCACGCGTCACCGAGCGGGCCTTCTTCACCGCCACCAACGGGCGCCCCGGCGCCGTTCTGATCAACATCCCGATGGACCTGTTCAACCGGCCGGTCACGCCCTACGAAGGCGCCCATCCGCTGCCCGGGCACCTCGGCCGGCCCGGCCTGGACGAGGCGACCGCCGAGCGGATCGCCGAGGAACTCCTCGACGCCGAACGCCCGTTGATCTACTTCGGCGGCGGCCTGCGCAGCCCCCGCGCCCGCGCCGAGCTGCTGGCACTCGCCGAACACCTCGACATCCCCCTCGCCCACTCCCTGATGGGCAAGGGCATCGTCTCCGACCGCCACCCGCTGCTGCTGGGCATGCCCGGCTTCTGGGGGCTGGAGAGCACCCACGAACGCACCAAGGGCGCCGACGTCGTCCTGGCGCTGGCCACCCGCTTCGCCGAGACCGACGCCAGCTCCTGGGACGCCACCTACACATGGAACTTCCCGCCGAGCCGACTGCTGCAGATCGACATCGACCCCGCCGAGATCGGCCGCAACTACCCCGTCCACATCGGCGCCGTGGCGGACGTGGAGCTCGCCCTGGAGAAGATCGGCGCAGCGGTCCGGGCCCACCAGAGCACGCCCGTCTCCCGTCCCGGCCTGCGCGAGAGCATCGCCGCCGCACGGACCGGCGTGTTCGACGCGGCACGCGAGGCCGGCCGCAGCGACAACTTCCCGCTGCGGCCCCAGCGCATCCTGACCGACCTGCGCGAGGCCCTGCCCGACGACGCGATCCTGGTCACCGACGTCGGCTGGAACAAGAACGGCGTCGCGCAGTGCTATGAACTGCCCGAGGAGGGCCGCTTCATCACTCCGGGAGGCGCCTCCACCATGGGCTTCGGCCCGGCCGCGGCCGTGGGCGTGCAGATCGCCCAGCCCGAGCGCGTCGTGGTCGCCCTCATCGGCGACGGCGGCATGAGCGCCCAGCTCCCCGCGCTCCCGATGGCCGTCGAGCAGGGCGCGCCCGTCATCTTCGTGGTGATGAACAACCGCGCCCACGGAACCATCGCCGACCTTCAGGCCTCGTCCTTCGGACGCTCCTACGGCTGCGAGTTCACCGACACCGAGGGCCGGCCCTACAGCCCCGACTTCGCCCGCTACGGCGAGTCCTGCGGCGCCGACGGCTACACCGTCACCTCACCCGGCGACCTGCGCAAGGCCCTCGACGACGCCATCGCCCGCCGCCGCCCCGCCGTCCTCGACGTACCCATGGTCAACGAGCCGGTCCCGACTCCCGGCCACTGGAACATCAAGGACATCTACGCCGGCCGCTTCCCGGCCGACGCCGCCTGATCCCCACTCGTGCACCGGCCCGCCGGCCCCGCACCGCGGGGCCGGCGGGGCACGCGTCGCCTCCCCCCACCCCTGCCTGCCCACCGACACCGACGAGGTGACCCGCATGTCCCGCATCTCCCAGCCTTCGGCCCCACGCACCCTGCTCGCCGCCGCCATCGCCGTGGCCGCCGCCCTGACCGCCTGCAGCGCCCCGGGCGACTCCGGTAAGAGCGGCGGCTCGAGCTCGGGCCCCATCAAGATCGCCGTCATCGACGCCCGCAGCGGCCAGCTCTCCTCTCTGGGCAACTGGGAGTACAAGGGCGCCAAGCTCGCCGTCGACGAGTGGAACAAGAAGGGCGGCATCAACGGCCGCAAGATCCAGCTGAAGTCGTTCGACGACCAGGGCGACCCGACCACCGGCACCAACCTGGCCCGCAAGATCTCCAGCGAGAAGTACATCGCGATGATCGGCACCTCCGAGAGCGCGGTCACCATCGCCATGGCGCCCGTGCTGAAGCAGGAGGGCATCCCCAACATCACCTCCGGCCAGTCCGACGGGCTCGTCGCGCTCAAGAGCGACTTCCTGTTCCTCAACGGGCCCACCAGCACCACCTACGACAGCACCCTGGCCAAGTACCTGGTGCAGGACAAGGGCTACAAGAAGATCGCGATGATCACGAACAACGGCTCCTACGGCACGGGCGAGCACGACGCGTTCAGCAAGGCTGTCAAGGACCTCGGCGTCACCCCGGTCAGCGACCAGGTCGTCACCACCGACCAGAAGGACTTCAGTGCCGCGCTGACCAAGATCCGCGCGAACAAGCCGCAGGTGGTGTTCATCGGCTCCGAAGAGGTCGAGGCCGGCCTCATCGTCAAGCAGGCGCGCGACCTCGGCATCGCCGCCCCCTTCGCCGGCGCCGCCCCGCAGGGCACCCCCGTGTTCATCGACACCGCCGGCAAGGCGGCCGCGGAGGGCACGATCGTCAGCTCCCCCTACCTGAGCAACGACGTCAGCCCCGCCGCGCGGAAGTTCGCCGCCGCCTACAAGGCCGCCTACGGCGAGGACGCCGAACTTCACGGCGCCAAGGCCTACGACGGCACCAGCATCCTGCTGACCGCGCTGAAGAACAGCAATGTGGCCACCGGCAAGAAGCTCGCCGACGCGATCCGCTCCACCACCTACGACGGCCTGCTGGGACAGTTCCAGTACGGCACCAACGGCGTCGGCATCACCAAGACCAGCATCGGCGTCATCAAGTCCGGCGCGCTCGTCGAGCAGAAGTGAGGACGACGTGCAGGACACTCTCCAGACACTCGTCAGCGGCCTGAGCCTAGGAGCCGTGTACGCCCTGGTCGCGATGGGCTTCTCCCTCGTCTACCGCACCATGGGGCTGGTCAACTTCGCCCACGCGGACATCGCCATGATCGGCGCCTACGCGGCCTCCACGTTCTACCTGACCGCGAAACTCCCCTTCGCCGTGGCCATGGTGACGGCCATCGTGGTCACCGGCGCCATCGGCCTGGTCATCGAGCGGGTGCTGCGCCCGCTGGAGAACAAGGACTTCGACCTCATGCTCATCGGCACGATCGGCTTCGGCATCGTGCTCCAGGCGGTCGCCATCCTCATCTGGGGCACCACCGGCCGCGCCGTCCCCTCTCCTCTGCACGCCGCGCCCCTGGACATCTTCGGCATCCGAGTGCGCACCTACGACCTGCTGGTCATGGCGGTCGCCGCGATCGCCGTCGTCGCCCTTGCCTTCTTCCTGTCGCGCACCAAGCGGGGCGCGGCGATGCAGGCGGTCGCGATGGACCACGAGGCGGCCACCGCGGTGGGGATCAACGTGGGGCGCAGCAACGCTCTCGCCTTCGCCATCGGAGCCGGCCTGGCTGCCCTCGCGGGCGGCCTGGTCGGACCCATGCTCTACGTCGACGCCTCCCTCGGCGGGGCACTCGGAATCAAGGGCTTCGCGGCGGCGATGCTGGGCGGCTTCGGCTCGATCCAAGGAGCAGTGGTGGGCGGCGT
Source organism: Streptomyces carpinensis (assembly GCF_002154505.1). Lineage (GTDB taxonomy): Bacteria > Actinomycetota > Actinomycetes > Streptomycetales > Streptomycetaceae > Streptomyces > Streptomyces carpinensis. Next base: position 8,443 of record NZ_MUBM01000238.1, read on the forward strand.
AGCCATCGGCGTCCTCGACTCCTACGCAGCCGGCCACTTCCAGGGCTATTCAGTCCTGGTCACTTTCCTGGTCTTCACCGTGGCGATCATGATCCGGCCCACGGGGATCTTCGGCGAGAGGACGGTCAGCCGCGCATGAGGACCCGCATTGCCACGGTCGCTGCGATCGTCGTCGCCGCCTGGGTGCTCCCCTACGGTCTGGGCAGCTACACCATCCACATCGTGAACATCGCCCTCATCTACGCCCTGCTGGCGATCGGGATGGGCCTGGCGATGGGCATCTCCGGCCAGATCAATCTCGCCCAGGTCGCGTTCTTCGGCGTCGGTGCCTACTCGGTGGCCATCCTCACCACCCACTACGGGTACGGCTTCTGGGCCGCGGCCCTGCTCGCCGTCCTCGCCACCGTCGTCATCGGCCTGTTCGTCGGCATCCCAGCCCTACGGATGCAGTCGCACTATCTGGGCATCGTCACCCTCGGTCTCGCCCTGGGGTTCATCAACTGGATCACCAACGCCCACATCTCCGGCGGCGCCGACGGCATCTCCGGTGTCCCCGGGCCCACTCTGCCCGGTATCGATCTCTCCAGCGAGTACCTCTACTACTACCTGGAGGCCGTTGTCTTCGGCCTCGCGCTCGTCTTCGGCCTCTTCGTCGTGCGCACCTCGCTCGGCCGGCGGCTGCGCGCCATGCGGGACGACTCCCTGGCAGCCGGGGCGATGGGCGCGGAGATCCCGCTGCTGCGCATGACGGCCTTCCTCCTGGCCAGCCTCTACGGCGGCCTCGCCGGAGTTCTCTACTCTGGCCTCATCCGCTATGTCGCGCCGGAGACCTTCTCCATCGCCAATATGTTCATCCTGCTGGCGATGGTCATCATCGGCGGCCGCCGCTCCCTGGTGGGCTGCGTCGTGGGAGCCATCGGTCTGACACTGGTGCGGGAATGGCTGTCGGACTTCTCCACCTACGCCCAACTCGGCTACGGCGTCGTCGTCGTCCTCATGGTCGTCTTCGCGCCGACCGGTCTCGCCGGCGTCCCGGCGCGGCTGCGCGGCGTGTACGAGCGACGGCGCGGCCGGGAGTCCGCCCGCGCCGAGCTGCGGCCCTTCACGCCCTACTCCCCCATCGAGCGTCATGACACCGCGGACGTGCTGCTGACGGTGGAAGGCGTCACCAAGCAGTTCCGCGGGCTGCGCGCGCTCAACGAGGTGTCCCTTGCCGTGAACGAGGGCGAGATCCGCGGCATTGTGGGTCCCAACGGTTCCGGGAAGACGACGCTGTTCAACGTGATCAGCGGCTTCTACCGGGCGACCGCTGGCACGGTCCGCTTCGCCGGCAGCGACACCACCACCGCCCGGCCCTACGTCCTGTCGCTGGCCGGGCTGTCCCGCACGTTCCAGAACCTGCGCCTGTTCGGGCAACTCACCGTGCGGGAGAACATCCTCGTCGCGCTCGACCGCAGCCGTACGCACACGATCTGGCAGTACGCCGTGTGGCAGCCGGGAGTGTGGGCGCACGAACGCCGACTGCGGGCGCAGGCGGACGAGGTACTCGAGCGTTTCGGGCTCGGGGACTTCGCGGACGCCGACCCCACGGCCCTGCCGTACGGCATCCAGCGCCGTATCGAGATCGCCCGCGCCATGGCGGCGCGGCCGAGGCTGCTGCTGCTCGATGAACCGGCCGCCGGACTCAACGGCGAGGAGGTGCAGCAGCTCATCCGCATCGTCCGCTCGATCAGGGACAGCGGCACCACCGTGATCCTCATCGAGCACAACATGGGGCTGGTGATGTCGCTGTGCGAGAAGGTCACCGTCCTGTCCAGCGGGAACGTCATCGCGGAGGGCACCCCTCAGCAGGTCGTTACCGCGCCGGAGGTCATCGAGGCCTATCTCGGCGAGTCCGACCTGGCCGAGCTCGGCATGGACACCCCCGAGGCCGCCGACCAGCCTGACCGTGCGAAGGAGGCGACCTCATGAAGGTCATCACCGGCACCACCGCAGAGTGCCTGAGTGTGCAGGAACTGAGCGTGCACTACGGCGGGGTCCAGGCCGTCAGCTCCATCGACTTCACCGTGGAGCCCGGCCAGTCCGTCGGCATCATCGGAGCCAACGGCGCCGGCAAGACCTCCACCCTGAAGGCGCTCATGGGACTGGTCCCGCGCAGCAACGGCAGCATCCGCCTCGGCGACAAGGACCTCACCCGGGTCAGGGCCCGCGACATGGTCCGCCACGGCATCGGCTACGTCCCCGAGGGCCGGCACGTCTTCCCCGGGCTGACCGTCGAGAAGAACCTCCTCCTGGGCGCTTACTCCCGCGCCTGGGACAAGGACACCCACCGGCAACTCGAGGAGATCTACACCCTCTTCCCCGTCCTGAAGGACATGCGCGAGCGACTGGCAGGGGCGATGTCCGGCGGCCAGCAGCAAATGCTCGCCATCGGCCGCGCCCTGATGACCCGGCCGCGTCTGCTGGTGCTGGACGAGCCCTCCATGGGCCTGTCGCCGAAGCTCGTCGGCAACATCCTCGACGTGCTGCTGCGGCTGCGCGAGGAAGGCCTGAGCCTGCTCCTGGTGGAGCAGAACGCGAAGCTCACCTTCGGGGTGACCAGCCACTGCATCGTGATGGAGAACGGCCAGGTCGCCATGCGCGGCACCTCCACGCAGCTCAGCCACGACCCTCGGGTGCGGGAGGTGTACCTGGGACTGTGAAAGCCGCCACGACCGACATGCCGGCCGCCGATCCGCGCACCGTACTGGCGACTCCGCTTCAGGTGGGCCCCCTGCAGCTGAGGAACCGGTTCGTCGCCGCCCCCATGGAGCGCAACTACTGCACCGAGGACGGGTCGGTCACCGAGCGGTACATCGCCTACCTCGCTGCACGGGCTACGGGCGGCGCCGCGCTCGTGCACACCGAAGCCGGGTAGGTCCGCGCCGACGGCAGGGGCAGACCCCGCCAGCTCGCTCTGGACGACGACCGCCACGTGCCCGGGCTGCGGGCCCTGGCGGACGCCGTCCACCGCCACGGCGCCCTCATCGGCATGGAGCTCAACCACGGCGGACGCACCACCCACCCGGCCGTCAGCGGGCATCAGCCGGTCGCTCCGTCCCCGCTACCGTGCCGGGTGACCGGCGGCGGCCTCCCGCGGCAGCTCACAGCAGCGGACATCCGCCGCCTGATCCGTGCCTACGCGGACGCCGCGCGCCGCTGCCGGCAGGCGGGCGTCGACGTCCTGACCGTCCACGGCGGGCACGGCTATCTCATCCACCAGTTCCTGTCCCCGGTGACCAACCACCGCGACGACGAGTTCGGCGACCAGACGCTCTTCCTGCGCCTGGTGCTCGAGGCGGTCCTGGAGCAGGCGGGGCCCGAGCAGGCGGTGGGACTGCGCATCTCGACGCACGAAGGGCATCCCGCCGGGCTGTCCGCCGACGCCACGTTCGCCCTCATGCGGGAGGTCCCGCTCGGCCGCCTGGACTTCCTCGACATCTCGGCCGGCTCGTACGAGGCGGGCGAATGGATCGTTCAGCCGGGCGAATGGGAGCCAGGAATCCTCGCCCCCTACGCGCAGCGCTACCGCCGCCACTTCGGGCTGCCGGTCGGGGTGGCCGGGCGTATCAACTCCGCCCGGGCCGCGGCGCGGATCGTGGCGTCGGGTCAGGCGGACTTCGTGTCCCTCGCCAGAACCCTGCACGCCGACCCCGCCTTCCCCGGGCGCGTCCTGACCGGCGACGCCTACCGCCCCTGCATCGCCTGCAACCGGTGCATCGACGAGCTCCACGACAACCAGCCCATCGGGTGCAGCGTGAATACCCGCGCCGGGCGGGAGGAGGTGACGGACGCCCCGCACCGTGCGGCGCCCGCCCGAATCCTGGTGGTCGGCGGCGGTCCCGCCGGCATGGAGACGGCCCGTCTGCTGGCCGGGGACGGGCACACCGTCGAGCTGATGGAGGCGGGATCGCGGCTGGGCGGGGCGTTCCGTCTGGCGGCGGGTCTGCGGCAGCACCCGGACTACCGCCTCGTCCTGGACTGGCTGGAGGGCGAGCTGGGCCGGCTGGGTGTCGCCGTGCGCACCGGACAGTCCGTCGACGAGGAGGTGCTGGCCGGCCGGGACGACGACGCGATCGTCGTGGCCACCGGCGCGGTCGGCCGGGACGCGGCCGGTCTGCTGCCTGCGGGAGCCGGCGTGCGTGAGATGTTCGACGTGCGGATATGGCTGGCGAGCGGCCGGCGGGCGGACCACTGCCTGATCTGGGGTGCTGACCGCGACGGGGTGGGCGTGGCGGATCACCTGGCGGCGACGGGTACCGCGGTGGTGCTCGTGGGCGCGCAGAGCACCCTCGCGCCGGAGGTCGGACGCCGGGCCAAGATCCTCACCGTTCCCAGGCTGGAGCACCACCGGGGCGTCCGGATCGTGCTCGGCGCCGAGGTGACGGCGCTGGAGGAACGGCGGGTGAGGGTCCGCACGGCCGGCGGCGAGGAGTGGATCGACGCGCCCGGCCCGCTGCTCGTGTCGCAGGGCGCGGTGCCCGACACCCGGCTGCTCGATGCGTGCCTGCGCCGCGGGCCCCGGCTGGGGGTGTATCCGGTGGGGGCGGCAGACGGAGCGGGCGGCTCCCTGCGGCAGTGCTTCGCCTCTGCCGAACAGGCGGTCAGGACGCTGCGTTCACTCGGGTGAAACCAGGGGACTCGGCTGCGCGGCGGTGCCCGTCAGGTAGGTGACGACCAGGTCCCCGAGCATGGTGCGCAGCCGGTCACGGTGCACCGGCGCGAGCAGGTCGCGGTCGAACAGCGCTGCGAAGGTGTGCCGGTTGGCCACGGGGAAGACACAGAACGAGCTGATGAAGGCGTGCATGCCGACCGCGTCGACGTCCGCGGTGATCCGCCCGCTCTCCCGTCCCCTGCGCAGCATCCGTTCGATGACGGCGAGCGCCGGGGTCTGCAGGTCCGCCAGGTGTTGCGAGCGGGCCAGGTGACGTCCTCGGTGGACGTTCTCGATGCTCACCAGGCGGACGAAGTCGGGATGGGCCTCGTGATGGTCGAAGGTCAGCTCCGCCAGCCGGCGCATCGCCTCCACCGGGTCCTGCTCGTCGGCGTCCAGCAGTTGCTCCTGCCGGCGGATTTCGCGGTACGCCTCCTCGAGGACGGCTGTGAACAGGCCTTCCTTGCTGCCGAAGTAGTAGTAGATCATCCTCTTGCTGGTACGGGTCCGGGCGGCGATCTCGTCCATGCGGGCGCCCGCGTACCCGGCTTCCGCGAACTCCGCTCTGGCTGCCGCGAGTATCTCGCGCCGGGTGCGGCCCGCGTCGTGCGGACGGTGCCGGTCCCGTGAGACGGCCGTGCCCATGTGACCCCCCTCGCCCGCCCCGGGTCGGAAGCGCGACGTGTCCTGGGCACGATCGGGGCATCCTTGCCACTTCCCGCAGCGCGCCGATCCTGATAGGGATAACGAACCAGTTCGTACATTACTCGTGTGGAGTCCGGATGAACCAGCACTCGTACCTGGTCGGGTTGATTGCACCGGGAGCCGAGTTCTCGGTCAGCTCCGAACTCCACCGCCGTGAAGCCGAGCGCCACCACCTGCGCTACCTGTGCCGGCGCCTGGGCGGCCAGCGGGACTTCGGCACGCTGCTGGACGACTGCAGGGTCTGCGGGTTCTCGGGACTCAGCGTGGCCGCCTCCGCCGGTCACCCGGCGGCGGCCCTAGACGGACTGTCCCGGGCCGCCGCCAGAACGGGCACGGTCACCGCGGTCGTCTACGACGCGGATGGCCGGGCCACCGGCCACGACACCGGCATGGAAGCCTTCACCGCCGCGTTCGCACGGAGCCTGCCCGACGCTGCTCTCTCCCGGGTCGTGCAGGTCGGCGCGACGGGTGCCGGTGTGTCGGTCGCCCACGCACTCGCCGAGCGCGGCGTGGAACACCTGACTCTGATCGACACCGACCCGGCCCGGGCCTCAGCCCTGGCCGAAGCCGTGAACCGGCACGCGGTGAACCGTCCCGCCACGGCCCATCCGGCCGAGACCCTCGACCATCACCTCAAGCAGGCCGACGGACTCCTCAACGCCCTCCCGCCCGCGGAGGAATCCGACCGGCTGGCCCAGGTGCTCACCGAGTCGCTGCGCAGCGACCTGTGGATCTGCGACCTCGACCACCGCCCTGGCACCGGATCGCTCGCGCAGGCGGCACGAGCCCTGGGCTGCCCGGTGCTGCAGGGCGGGAGCCTGCTGGTCCACGCCACAGCGCACACCTTCCGCCTCGTCACGGGCCGCCCCGCGCACACCTCCCACATGCTCGGGGACTTCGCCGACCTGACAGCCGCACCGGCCGCCCACAGCTGAACCCGCGCCGCCGCCGCACAGGAGCGGCACTCCGGCACCGCACCGGCCGGCCCAAGGCAGCGGAACTCCCGTTGAGCGAGCACGTGGTTCGGTGCGGCCTGCTCTCCTGCCGCGGTCAGGGTCAAGGGAGCGAAGACGGCCACGGACATCCCCTTCAGCGCACGCCGTGTAGGGACGCACCGGACACCGTGCTGTTCCCGGCAGTTTCCCGTTCAACCGGCCGGGCAGGCGGCGTCCGTCCCGACCGTCTTCCAGGTGGTGCCCACAGCGCGGACGCCGACGTGCCGCGGCACCACGCCCACGGCCCCCCGCTGGACCGGTGGCGCGCTGGACCGCTCGGCCGCCGACGGGACTGTCGAGCTCCTACCGACCGCCCTTTCGACGGTGCAGGTGAGTTGTGCCATCGCCCGTGCGTCCAGGCGGTCGACCCCGGCGGGGAAGCGGACGGTGACGCTGTCTCCGTCCGTCCTGACGTCGACGCCGCCCCGCACCGCGGGCAGCGCCGTGCTCAGGGTCCTGGCCTCGGCCGGGGTCGGCCCGGCAAGGAGCAGCTGCACGGCTGCCGCGACCGGGGTGTCGTCGTAGGGGGTCCGGCGTGGTACGGGACGCAGGTCCGAGTCGGCCAGGAAGTAGACCGTGGTCCGCGCCGGAACACCGGTGGCCGGCGCGCCGGCGCCGATGACGCCGGATGTGGGCACCCCGCAGCCCGCCACCGAGAGGAGGCCGAGGGCGAGTCCGGCGCGGGCGGCCCTGAGGACGGCTGTCACTCTCCGTCCCTCCCTTCCCGCCGGTCGTGGGCAGTGCCGGCAGTGGAGCCGCCGTGCCGCGGCAGTTCGACGGTGAAGACGGCGCCGCCCCCGGGATGGTTGGCCGCCCGGATGCGCCCGCCGTGCAGGCGTACACTCTCGGCGGTGATGGCCAGCCCCAGGCCGCTGCTCTCGCTGCGGGTCCGGGCCGCGCTCGCCTTGTAGAAGCGCTCGAAGATATGCGGCAGGGCGGCCTCGGGGACACCGGGGCCCCGGTCGGTCACCGTGATGACGACCCACCCGTCCTCGGGCAGCTGCGCGCTCCCGGCCGCCAGGCGCAGTGTCACCGGCGGAGCACCGTGCCGCAGCGCGTTACCGACCAGGTTCGCCACCACCACATCCAGCCGGCGCGGGTCGACCCTGGCGCGCAGCGGGCCGGCCGGCAGCTCCGTCGTCACCTGGGTCGGCCAACCGCGGGAGGCGAGGGTGCGCCGTACCGATTCGGCCACGTCGATGTCGTCGAGGGCCAGTTCGGCCGCGCCGGCGTCGAAACGGGAGATCTCCATGAGGTCGTCGACCAGCCGGGCCAGCCGTGACGTCTCCTCGCTGACGAGCCGCACCGCCTCGCCGGTGACCCGGTCCAGACGGGACGACTGCTCGTCGAGCACGTCGGTGACCGCCGTCATCGCGGCCAGCGGGGTGCGCAGTTCGTGGGAGACGTCCGCGGCGAAGCGGCGGGCCTGCGCTTCCATGCGGCGCAGCTCCGTCACCGAATGCTCCAGCGCGGCGGCAGTGTCGTTGAACGATCTGGACAGTTCGGCCAGTTCGTCGGATCCGCTGACCGCCAGCCGGGTGTCGAGGTGTCCCGCGGCCATCCGCCGGGTGGCCCGGCCCAGGGCGCGCACGGGGCGCAGCACACCGCGTGCGACCAGGAGCGCGAGGAGCACGGCGAGGCCGAGTGCCGGCAGCATGGCCCGTTCGATCGCGGTGACCAGGGCGTTGACGTAGAGCTGCTCGCTCTTCTGGGGGACCACGAGGTAGAGCACGAGCCCGGACGGCGTGGGAGCCGCGGTGGCCGAGGCGGCGTAGCAGACGGGGAGCCCGACGACGAGGTACGCCTGCCCGTCCTGGCGCACACGCTGGAAGACGGCGGCCGGCCGGGTGCGCACGGAGCGCTGCAGTTCGGGGGTCAGGGCGTCGAAGCTGTCCTGTGGCCCGTAGACGGCGCGCAGGTTGGCGTAGGTGGCCAGGAAACGCCACTGTTGTGAGCGGTGGGTCCAGGCCAGCTCTTGCACCATGGAATCCAGCTCCGACTGATCGGGCCGGTCGGAGTACCCGGGCGCACGGGCGTCGACGCTGTCCCGGAACTCCTTGACCACCGCGTCCTGGCTCTGCTGGAGCACTCCGGTGCGCGCCTCGCGGAAGGTCAGTGCGCCGGTGGTCAGGGTGCTGACCACGGCGACGACCGCGAACCCCACCACGAGGCGCAGCCGCAGGCCGCCGCGGAGGGCGGCACGTGCCTTCCCGAGGAACATCACGAGGACCGGAAGCAGTAGCCGAACCCGCGCACGGTGTGGATGTAGCGTGGGGCGCCCAGGTCGCCGAGCTTGCCGCGCAGCCGTTTGACGCAGGCGTCCACCAGTCGTATGTCCCCGTGGTAGCTGTGCTCCCAGACCGCTTCGAGCAGCTGCTGACGGCTCAGTACCTGACCCGGTGCCGCGGACAGCGCGAGCAGCAGCCGCAGTTCGGACGGGGCCAGGCCGACCGGTCGCCCCCGGTGTGTCACCAGCATCCCTGCCCGATCGACGGTCAGGTCGCCGTGCGACTCGGCCCTGGGCCGCGCGGCGCCGGAGGCCGGTGCGTCCAGCCTGCGCAGCAGCGCGCGGACTCGAGCCTCCAGAACCCGGGCCTGGACCGGCTTGACCACGTAGTCGTCCGCCCCCGCCTCCAGGCCGACGATCATGTCGACGCTGTCACCCTTGGCGGTCATCATGATGATGCCGACCTGCTCGCGTTCCCTGATCCGCCGGCAGACGTCGAGGCCGGACATGCCAGGCAGCATGAGATCCAGCACGACCACGTCCGGGCGGAAGGAACCGAGGTAGTTCATGCCCTCCTCGCCCGTCGAGGCGGCGACGACCTCGTGCCCGTGGTGGCGCAGGGCGAGCTGAACGGCCCGCCGCACGGCGGCGTCGTCTTCGATGAGCAGGATCCGGGGCATGTCGTTCAGTATGTGCGAGCCGCGGACGGCCATGGCTGCCGGATGCCGCCCGGCGGGAGAACTGTTACGGAAGGATCATATGAGGTGCCGCGTCCCACGGCCGGAAGATCACCGTTATGATCTCGTGACCTTTCGATCCAGAGGGCATCACATGCGGTCCTCAGCCTGGACGCCATGCCAGGAACCACCCGCCCTTCGCCCGCCGGCCCAATAACGACCGGCGCGCGCCGCCGCCGCACCGCCCGTCGTACCGCACGCCGCCGCGCCCACCGCCGTCGCCGCGTCTACCTCCTGTTCGCACTGGCGACGGCCGGCGCGCTGGGCGTGGCGGCCCTGAACACGGGCAGGCCGAGCGGCGACGGCTCGCGGGCGGGGACGGCCACGACGAAGGGACAGGAGAGGGAGCAGGAACCCACGCCTTCGCCTCAGCGCAGGGAGGGCCGGTCCACGCTGACGCAGGAGGAGTCGGCAAGTCCGGAAACGGGGAACGTCTCGCCGAAACCCTCGAGGACACCGAAGGTCCTGCAGCACGGCAACGGGCAGTTCGAGACCGCCCAGGCGTCCGGAAAGGTGTACGGCAAGGGCAGCAAGGTCCGGCGGTACGTGGTCAAGGTCGAGCAGGGAACAGACGTCTCAGCCGACGAGGCGGCCCGAGAGATCGAGCAGATCCTCGCCGACAAGCGAAGCTGGACCACCGACGGACGCAACGCGTTCCAGCTCGTCGCCCAGCAGCCGTACGACTTCGTGATCGACATAGCCAGCCCCGACACCGCGGACCGTATCTGCGCCGAGGGCGGACTGGACACCCACGGCGAGGTCAACTGCGACGTCGGCCCCAAGGTGGTCGTCAACCTCAAACGCTGGCTCACGGGGTCACCCGAGTTCACGGGACCCGTCTCCGAGTACCGCGCACTGATCATCAACCACGAGGTCGGACACCGCATCGGCCACGGCCACGAAACATGCCCCGGACCGGGCAAGCCCGCGCCGGCGATGATGCAGCAGATATACGGACTCAAGGGCTGCAAGCCCAACGCCTGGCCCTACGACTCCAAGGGGAACTATCTCGGGGGCCCACACGTGCCGTGAAGACCGACCGGGTCCTCGCCCCGGACCTCACCCGACGGGAGCCGTCGGCTCCGTACGACGGATGAGCCGACGTACGTCGGGAACGCCCAGCACGGCCAGGGTCAGCACCAGAGCATCTCTGCAACGCGGCCGGGCGGCCGGCCGCGTCCTTCACCGGACCGGCCAGCGCCGTCGCCACCAGCACCAACGCCAGCGACCCGAGCCAGCCAGCCAGCCAGCCAGTCGTACGACGACACTCGCGGGAACTTCTCCTCCGACATCTCCTGGCGCAGCGCCGACATCCACGCCACGGAGAACACCTCGACACTCACCCCGGTCACGAACATCACCATCACCAGCGCTGGCGTCGGCGCCGGCACGGCCAGTGCCGCGGACGGCAACGCCGGCGGCAGTACGCCAACCATCCCCACGAGCAACAGCCGCCGCGGCGACCAGCGAGTCATCCGCAGCCTGCCCAGGACCGTGCCCACGCCGAAGGCGGTCAGCCCCAGCCCCCACGGCTGCGGCCCCCCATGGCTGCGGCCCGCGACAATGCACAAGGGCACATGATGTGGTCGGCCGACGGTGCGGGTGTAGCCGTGCCGGAAAACGCCGCCCGCGTCGCGGTCGTAGAGGATGCCCAGCTCCCGGTAGGTCTCCACCTCGTGGGCGCGGAAAGGTCACACCGGGCGGCGAGGTCGTCGTAGTAGATGGCGGGGATCTCCAGCAGCCGGCCGCCGGCGACGCGGAAGCGGCAGGCGGCGGCGACCACGTCGTCGGTGGCCAGCGCGATGTGCTGGGCCACTGCGTGGCCGTCGGTGGTCGCGTCTCCTGGGGACGCAGGCCTAGGACGCCGGCGGAAGAGGGCGGCTTCGTCGAAGTGGTGCCAGGGCTGGGTGAGCGTTTGGTGGTCGCCGCGGCCGACGGCGGCCGCGCCCGCGGAAGCAACCCCGCGTGGCTGCGGCGGGATGTCCACCGGTGGCCGTGAAGTCGGTCTGTCGATCCGGTAGTTAGGGCGACCGGTAACGCAGAAGAAGATTTCGGTGCCATCGGGTGCGGCCACCACGTCGAGCGGGATGTCCTCGGGGGTGCGGCGGCGGGACGGCACCGGGGCGAGGAGGGCCTCGGCACGGGCGGGCGGCGGCGCCGGGTCGGGCGATTCCAGGCCGATCGCCGCGAGCGCGGTGCCCTCGCGGCGCGCCGCGTTGCCGGTACGACCAGGCGGACTTGCCGTGGACCGACCCGCACAGGGTCGTGAGGCTGACGCGACTTCATTCACCCTTCCGTGGCGACTACCCCGGGCGGGTATCGGGCAGTCTTGATCTAGCAATACGGGCAAGTCCATATATCTCGACTGTATCAACTGAAAGGGGGATTTGGTGAGCGGCCAGTCCATTCGGAAGGCTGCCATATCGGTTCTGCCTGCAGGCGGCGCAGTTGTCGGGGCCGTGGCCGCTGCCCCACAGCGCGGGCCGCTTTCCCAGCCCATGTCGGCTACTGCTACCAGGCGACGCCGGAGCAAGTGGCCCTTCCGGTGCCGCTGAGCGTGTGGCACCGGCACCGGCACCAACCACTCGATCACCAGCAGTCCGGCCAACGGCAGCGGTGTGCGAATCGCGTGCAACACCGAGGGCGCCGGCGTCCACGGCAACTACCGCTGGTACAAGCTCGCCGGCCGAGGCGGCCGGGCCTCGGCTCACTACGTCCATAACCACGGCTCCGTGCTCGGGTGCGCCCACTGACAAAGCGCCCCGCGTTGCGCCCCGCCCGCACCCGGGTGGGCGGACGCCGCCTTGCGGGCGGGGCGCAATCCGTCCACAGCCGCCAGTGGCATCCGCGGGAGACGACCGTGAGCCGCCGGCAGGCCAAGCCTGAGCCGTCACCGTTTCAGGAAGGTGCGCCTTGGCGGGCGGCACCTGATGCGCCGGACCGCCCGTAGACGGCATACCGCCGTAGCTCTCCACGCCATGCAGGCCCCGTCTGCGATTCAGACGGCAATCCGATTCAACCGGTGGCCAAGCCCGGGGCCTGGGCAGCGGTCAAAGCCGCGGAACCGGTCGCAGGTGCAGCGCGCACCCACGAACAAGAAGGGAGACAGCATGCCGAACCTGACGCGGCGTACGCTGCTGAGTGCGGTGGGCGTTCTCGGCGGGGAAGCGGCGTTGTCGCTGCTGCCATTGAGCGTGCAGAGGGTGGTGGCGTCCGGGCCGACTGGTAGCGGCTCGCTGGCGGACGTCGAGCACGTGGTCCTGCTCATGCAGGAGAACCGTTCCTTCGACCACTACTTCGGAACTCTGGCGGGGGTGCGGGGATTCGACGACCCGGACGCGCTGCGACTTGGCACTGGCCGGACGGTGTTCTACCAGCCGGATGCGGACCATCCCGACGGCTATCTGCTGCCGTTCCATCTGGACACCCGTGTCACCAGCGCGCAGACGATCGGATCGACCAGCCACACCCGTACGGTGCAGCACCAGGCGTGGAACGGCGGCAGGATGGATCAGTGGCTGCCCGCGCACCGGGCCGCCGACGGCGCACGCGGCCCTTACGTCATGGGCTACTACACGCGCCAGGACATACCCTTCCACTTCGCGCTGGCCGAAACCTTCACCGTCTGCGACCACTACTTCTCCTCGGTGATGGGCCCCACCTGGCCCAACCGCATGTACTGGATGACCGGCACCATCGATGCCGCAGGCAGGCACAGAGGCCCGATCCTGGACAACACCGCCCCGGCCGGCGGTTACACCTGGACGACCTACGCCGAACGCCTGCAAGCGGCCGGCGTCAGTTGGAGGGTCTACCAGCAGAGCGACAACAACGGCTGCAACATGCTCGCGGAGTTCGCCCAGTTCCGCACAGCCAAGTCCGGCGACCTGCTGTACGACAACGGCATGGCCTTCCGGCCCGCGGGAACCTTCGAGGACGACGCCCGCAGGGACCGCCTGCCCACGGTCTCGTGGATCATCGCTCCCGCGGCCCAGTCCGAGCACCCCCACCACCTGCCGGCCGCGGGCGCCGACTTCGTCGCCTCCAAGATCGAGGCGATCGCCTCCAACCCGGAGGTATGGGCCAAGACCGTCTTCATCCTCAACTACGACGAGAACGACGGCCTGTTCGACCACGTGCCACCGCCCACACCCACCGCGGGCACTGCGGACGAGTTCGTCGCCGACCTGCCGATCGGCGCGGGGTTCAGGGTGCCGTGCATCATCATCTCGCCCTGGACGATCGGCGGCTGGGTCGCAGGCGAGACCTTCGACCACACCTCCTGCCTGCGGTTCCTCGAACGGGTCACGGGAGTCAGAGAGCCCAATATCAGCGATTGGCGCCGCCGCACCTTCGGCGACCTCACCTCGGCCCTCGCCTTCCCCCACCCCGACTCGAACCCGTGGCGCCGCTCGCTGTCCGCCCGGGTCCCGACGCTCGGCCTCGAGCAGCCGGCACCCGCGCCGCCGCGACTACCGGGAACCGCCGAACAGCTCAACCAGGCCAAGCGGCAGGCCGACAACCTGCCCGCCCCCACCATTCCCGGCCTCGGCAAGCAGACCCCACCCCGGCAAGAACCTGGCACCCCGCGACGGCGCTGACGCCGCGCCCGGAAGGCGAGCACAGCGGCGCCAAGGGCGCAGCCTGACCGGCGGCGCGCCGCAACGCCAAGCCCGCAACGACGCATCGATCTCTACGTCCTCGAC
>NZ_MUBM01000239.1 GCF_002154505.1 Streptomyces carpinensis
GGCCGCGCGCGCGGCCACGTAGTCAGGTTGCGTGCAGGTTCCCCGCGTAAACCTCCCTGTATGACAACGACAACTGAAGCACGCACGCGCAGCGGGCGACTCATGCTCAACAAGGTCCCCGAGGTCACCATCTGGTTCTGGGTGATCAAGGTCCTGTGCACGACGGTCGGTGAGAGCTTCGCCGACTGGATCAACACCCAGCTGGGCGTCGGCCTGGTGAACACGGCCTGGATCTTCACTGCGGTTTTCGTGGTGGTCCTGGCCGTCCAGCTGCGGCTGAAGCGGTACGTCCCGTTCCCCTACTGGCTGACCGTGGTCGTTGTCAGCGTCACAGGCACCTTGTACACCGACATCCTGACCGACCAGCTGAACGTGCCGCTGTGGATCAGTTCCGCGGTCTTCTCGGTGCTGCTCGCGGTGGTCTTCGGCGTGTGGTGGCTGCGTGAGCGTACGCTGTCGATCCACTCGGTCACCACGTTCTCACGGGAGTCGTTCTACTGGCTGACTGTCCTGGTCACCTTCGCGCTCGGCACCGCGACCGGCGACTGGACTCTGGAGCTGACCGGCTGGAGCCCGGGCGTCTCAGTGTTGCTGCCGCTCGGCCTCATCGCGGCGATCACGGCGCTGTGGAGGTTCGGCGCTAACCCGGTGCTGTCCTTCTGGCTCGCCTACATCCTGACCCGCCCGCTGGGCGCGAACATCGGCGACTGGCTCGCCTCCCCCAAGGTCGCCCAGAACCCCGGCGACCCGACCGGTCTCGCGCTGGGCACGTTCACCACCAGCCTGATCTTCCTCGGCCTGATCCTGGCGACGGTGGTCTACCTGACGGTGACCCGCTCGGATGTGACCGAGACCTACGAGGCGGCCCACGCCGCACACGCCACCAGCGACCCGCGCAAGGAGCGCGTCGCGCTCGCCGGCTTCGGAGTGCTGGCCGTCGCCACCGCGGGCCTGCTGGTCTGGGCCCACGGTCAGCCGCACGTCGGCCCGGCGCCGGAGACCGACAACACCTCCGCCGTCCAGATGGCTCCCGGCCAGGCGGTGAAGAAATTCCCGCCCGCCAAGGTCGGCGCGCTGCGGGCCCTCGCCTCCACCTCGCTCAAGGACGCACGCTCGGGGAACGCGACCGGCGCGCACGCGGCCGCCCAGTCGCTGCGTGACCTGTGGGACGCCGACCAGGCCTCGCTGCAGCCGCTGGACCAAACCGGCTGGACCTCCATCGACGCCCAGATGGACAAAGTGCTCAAGACCTTCGGTATCGATCACTCGAACCCGCCGATGTCGCCGGCGCAGCAGGAGAGCGAACTGAACGCCCTCCTGACGGACCTGGGCTGAGAGATCACACAGCGCCCGGCCGGCCCACCCGGCCGCCGGGCTCAGTGTGCCGGGCCGCGCCGAGAACGGCGCCGCTTCGGCACACGCGGCGAGCCGCGGACAGCGCAGGCGGCCGGGGCCGCCTGCGGCAGCCCGGGCACGTCCGCAGACTCCCGTGGGGCGGTCGAAGCCGGCGCCAATGGCTTCGACCGCCGCGCTGTTGCCCCAGGCGATCAGTCGCGGTGGCGGCGTATGCGTCAGAAGCGGTGCCGGTGACCCTCAGACCTGGGCCCTGCACGCCTACCCGCGCTGGCGCAACACCAAGGCCCGCCACCCCGACGTCCTCACCACCCAACGACGCGAACGCGCCCGCATCCGCAGCGAGCCTCACCGCGGGCGGTCGCCGGATGTTCCTCAGGCGCCCGGAAACCCTCACCGAGCTCGCACAGCTCCGACTCAAGACCGTCCGCCCCCACTGCCCCGTACTCGACTCCCTCACCCGGCACGTCCGCGCCTTCGCGGTCATGCTCACCGACCGCCAAGGCGAGCGCCTTCCCGACTGGCTCGACGCCGTCCGGCAAGACGACCTGCCCAGCCTCCACACCCTCGCTGCCGGCATCGACCGCGACCTCGACGCCGTCATCGTCGGACTCAGCCTGCCCTGGAGCTACGGAGTCGTCGAAGGCCACGTCAACCGGATCGAGCTGCTCAAACGCCAGATGTTCGGCGGAGCAGGCTTCTGACTTCTACGCAAACGAGTCCTACTCGCCCCGTAGTCATGTTGTCAGTGCCTGATTCCGGACGACCTTACCGCAAGGAGATCAGCATGGGCACCTGGGACATCGGCCCCTTCGACAACGACACAGCCGCGGACTTCGCCAACGCTCTCGACGAGGCCGAGCCCGAGGCGCGCGAAGCTCTGATCCGAGGCGTCCTCGTCCGGACGGTCGAGGCCACGGGCTGTCTCAGGGAAGCGGACGAGGCGGTGGCCGCCGCCGCACTCATCGCGGCGCAATGCCCGGGAGGCGAACCTGTCGACACGCCCTACGGCCCGGAAGCGCCCATGCCCGTGTTCCCTTCCGACCTTCGGGCGCTCGCTGACGAAGCCCTCGCCCGCATCGCCGGCGACGAGGCTGGGCCGGCCTCGAACTGGGTCGATCCGGAGGACTGGAAGCAGTGGCAGGCCATACTCACGCGCCTTCGCGCAGTGCTTGTTTCGCCGCCACCTTCCATCGCTCTCTTCTACGTCCAGCCATAACGGAGTGTCACTCAGCACGGAAGTTGAGCGAGAACTCGGGCAGTGACGTCGTTTCGACATGAGAATGGGAGTCGCACGCTCACGCGAATAGTTGATGTACGTGGCTTCGGGAGTCACCCGCTGCTCTCGGCGGGTGTCGGCATCGCGTGCCTGTCGGGTCGTTCGCCGCGGACGGGCTCCGGGGAACGCCAAGTCACCGGGCACCCGGCCTTCCGCTCCCCGCGGCGGCCGCTTACTGGTAACAGGGGGAGCGCACAGCACGGTGACCGTGTCGCTCGCGTCCGCACTCCTTGGGCGACGAACGGCCAGTGAGTTCGGCTGCCGGAGCGCTGCTCGGGCAGGCCGCCACTGCCGGCTGCCAGCCTCAAGGCCCGTGCAGCCCCAAGCCAGGTTCTCCGGAGAAGTTCGGCGCATCTCCATACGGTCGCCGCGAATGGCGGACTGCGATCCGGCGTACTGAGGTGGTCACGCTGGTGCAGACGATGCCAAGCCGTCGCCCGCCGTTGCCACCATCAGCGGCGGCTGCACACGACCGAGGGGCGGTCCAGGAAAGAGACTTCGACCGGCAATCAGCCCACCACACTCGCCGAAAACGCCCCTGAACAGGTAACACGTCAAAGTGCTGCCGGAGTCTAGGCGTCCGCGATCCAGCTGCCGTGGAATCCCAGAGGTACCCGGCCGGGCAGGTGAATCAGGGCCAGCGGATGGCCACCGAAGTCCTGGGCCGAAAGGATCACCAGGTCGGTCGCGCCGCGGTCGGGGTCGTTCACGTACGACAGAACGTAACCGTCGTCCTCGTCCCGTGCCGCGCGCCGCGGGACGAACACCGGCTCGCCGGCCGCCGCGCCCCGGGGGAAGCGGTGGAGCTGCCTGCTGCCTCGCAACATGTCGTGCTTCATCAGGCAGTTGGTGAACTTCTCGTCCGGCGGCACGCCGTCGACGGTCTCGTACGCGCGCCACATCTCGGCCGCGCTCGCGGTGTAGGCATAGCGGTGCCGGCGCGAGACCAGGGATTCATTGATGCGGGGGAATTCCTGCGGACAGTCGTCCAGCCGGCTGCTTCGGACCCGGCCCGCGCGCAGATCGATCGTCCAGCGGTCGAGCGTCGGGGCACCGGTCGCGGAGGGCCCGCCCATCCCGCGGCCGGCGGCGTAGAACGGCGCGGGGAACCCGGTGTATTCCACCACGACCGCGCCACCCTCGTCGTAGGCGTTGAGCGTGTGCGAGTAGTACACCGGGGCGATCTCGAACCAGCGCGTAGTGCCGCCAGTGCGCGGCAACAGCCCGATGCGCATGGGATGTCTGTCGTTCCACACATACGGCACGATCGCACCCGCCTCCGCGGCGGCACCGTCGAAGGTGATCGGCACGTCCACGATCACCACGTACTTCTCGGTGAGCGCGAAGTCGTGCATCATCGGCGCGTCCGCGACGGGAATCCGCGTGGTCCGCGCCACCCGGCCAGTCCGGTCGATCATGATGTGCCGCACATGGTCCCAGGCGGGGTAGTACGCGATCGCGTGCAGCTCGTCGGCCGCCGCGTCGTACTTGGTGTGCGCGGTGAACGCGCCCTGGAGAGTGGAGCGGAAGTCGTACGGGCGCACGGTGTTGAGCTCGCCGTCCAGCTCGTACGGCAGCGGCCCGCCTTCCTGCATCGCCAGGATGCGGCCCTTGTACGGGACCACATGCGTGTTACACGCGAAGTCGTCCGGCGGGGTCTGACCCGGGTAAGTCTCCCCCAGCTTCGCCGTCACCTGCGAGGAGCGCACCCAGCGGTTGCGATACCACTCCGCGCGCCCCCCACGCAGCCGGACGCCGTGCACCATTCCGTCGCCGAGCATCCAGTGGTGAGCAAGGACATCCTCAAGGCCCAGCGCGTTCGGACCGTTACGCAGGTAACGGCCGTCCAGGTCACGCGGAATGCGGCCGGTCACCTTGAGATCAAAGGCCGTCAACTCCTCGGCGACCGGCGCGAACGCCCCTTCCAGGAACGGGGTCGCCCCAATCACGCCGCTCTTCCCGGCCGCACTGCTCGCCTGCGCCGCAGCCGTGAAGAAACCAGGCCCGAGACCGCTCCCGACCACACTGCCCGCTGCCGCAACCGCTACGCCCTTGAGAAGTCTCCGCCGCGTGTGACTGGCCATCATGCTTCGCCGCCCTCCGTTATCGATGCCGGCTCCGTCGGCCGGACTCGTGGTGACGGGAGCAACCCTCCTCCTCTGTCGCCCGTGAAGCAGTCGACTCAGGCCCCGAATCGGGGGTGATGCCGGCACCACCCCGAGGCTGCAATGCCGTGTCAAGCCGCTGGAGGAGCTCTTCCGCGTCCAGCATCCGCCTCGCACCTTCCCGGACGATCTCATCCAGCAGCGGGCTGCCGCTTAGCGGTGGTGCCGTCCTCGCTGACCACCGTAAGCACGGGCGTGTCTTCCCGACCGACACGCCAACGCCGGCCTTACTCAATCTCGGTGACCCGCAGGCCCTCTCGGCCATGGCCTGGAACTCGGCGCTATGGAGGCGCATGAGACGGTCGCTGGACATGCCACGATCCTTTCTGAGGGGGCGGAGGCAGATAATGCTGCAGGCCAGTTCGAGCAGGCTCTGGTGGAGGTCGACGCGGCGCTCGTAGCGGATGCGTGGTTGTTTGAACTGGTGGGGCCAGGCGAAGCGCAGTCAACCACCCAGCGCACCTTGCCAAGCCCGGATCCATGGGCGGTTCCCGCCTCGGGCGATGACGGGCTTGATGCCGCGTTTCCACAGCAGGCTGAGGTACTTGTCGTGGTCGTAGCCCCGGTCGGCGTACACGCGCCGGTGCTTGCGACGGAAGCGCCCCCGCGGGCCCCGGACCGGTGGGACGGCGTTCAGCAGCGGCAGCAGTTGGGTGACGTCGTGGCGGTTGCCGGTGAGGGTGACGGCTCTCGGCGCAACCCGAGCCTGTGGTCGGCCGGATCCCGAGCGGGCCGAACTCGTCGAAGGCGAACACCCGGTCAGGGAAGCTGTGAAGGACCTCCTCTGTGGGGTCCAGCTTCGTCTCGCGGTCGGGATCCGGGGACTCCTTCCACGTCTTGGCGCGCGGGAAGGCGATGCCGTGGCGGGCGAGCAGCCGCGTAACGCCTCGCGGTTGATACGGATCACCCGGCCGTGGTATCGCAGGGCGCTGGCGGCGATCACATGGGGCACAAGCAGCGGTTGAGGGCCGCACTCCGCGCTAGGGGTGCGGCCCTCGGTGCATGTGGTTACGAGGTCCAACCGCCGTACGGCACAGTGATGAGTTCCATGGCGTGGCCCGCCGGGTCCATGAAGTACACGCCGCGGCCACCGTCGTTGTGGTTGATCGTGCCGGGCTGCTTCCGGTGGGGGTCGGCGTAGTGCTCGATGCTGCGCTGTCTGATCTGCGCGTACGCCGCGTCGAACTCCTCCTCGGAGATCAAGAAGGCGTAGTGCTGGGGGGTGATGCTGTCCGCGGGGATAGTGGCGAAGTCCAGCGTGACGCCGTTGCTCAGGTCGACCGCGATGAACGGACCCCACTCGGCGGCGATCTCAAGGTTGAGCAGGTTCGCGAAGAATTCTGCGGACTCCCGGTTGTCCCTGGCGTGGACGATTGTGTGGTTCAACTCGACTGACAAGGAATGCCTCCGAAGGCATGTCCCGACACCTCCATGTCTCACCCAGCCGGTGACCGACACGCGATGTCGCAGTAGATCCTAGTCCTGTCTATGTAGTAAGTCGACGGTAGTTGATGAGGGCTGCGGCTATACCGACGAAGGCAAGGAAGTGCTCGGCCTTGCGTTCGTAGCGGCGGTGCAAGCGACGGCACCCGGCCAGCCAGGACGCTGTCCTTTCGACGACCCAGCGATGGCGGCCCAGCCGGGTGGACGACTCGATGCCCTTGCGGGCGATGCGGTGGCGGATGCCCCTCTTGCGGAGCCATCTGCGCAGGTGGTCGTAGTCGTAGCCCTTGTCTGCATGGAGCTTGGCTGGGCGCCGGCGACGGGGCCCGCGCCGGGAGCGGACGGGCGGGATCCCGCGCACCAGTGGCTTCAGCCCGAGACTGTCGTGCATGTTGGCGCCGGAGATGCCCAGTGACAGGGGCAGTCCGTTCCGGTCGGTGATCAGGTGGATTTTCGATCCCGGTTTGCCGCGGTCGGTCAGATTCGGTCCGGTCAGTGGCCCCCTTTTGCCGCCCGGACGCTGACGGAGTCGAGCGCGCACCGCGACCAGTCCCAGCTCTCCTCTGGCGCCGAGTTCGTCGAGGATGACCCGATGGAGCCGGGCCCAGACCCTCTCCCGGCTCCACTGGGCGAAGCGTCGGTAGACCGTGGGCCAGGCCGGCCCGAACACCGGCGGCAATTGCCGCCAGGTGCAGCCCGAGGTGGCCACGAAGATGATGGCCGCCAGCGTCTCGCGATCACCGGCCCGCCGTCGGCCACCGCCCTGAGGACGCTTCACCTCCGTCGGAGGCACCACCCGCCGGAACAACGCCCACAACTCGTCCGGCACCAACCGCTCAACCAGACCCGTCATGCACGGTTCAACGAATGATCACGCCTAAATGCTGTCCCGCAATACATCGGTGGTCCCTGACGTCTCACTCGCCGGTCTCTCCGTCAATGAGCTGGCGCGCGACGTCGAGGTGACCGACGTGGCGCGCGTATTCCCGAGGCGAGGCCAGGTCATCGGTCGCCGCGCCGCATGACACGTACGGTGGGCGCGCCGCCGTGCCGTGTCCGTGGTGGCCCGGGTGGGGATGCTGCCGATGGCGATGGCGGGTCGCGCACCTCAAGGCCCACCTGCGAGCTGCTGAGACGAGCCGTGGCCCCGTACGTCCCCCGCGCAGTGCCATCCGACCACCCCTCTCCCGTCCCGCGCACCCGCTCTACATGTCCCGCAGTTCCTGCCTGGGGCCCGGTTCCCGCTCACGCCGCAGGCGGTCCAGCGGGAGCCGCGGCGCCAGGGGCCGCAGCACCAGCGCGAGCACTGCACCAGCCGCCGCTCCCGGTATCGCCCACCACCAGCCGGTGCCGTCGCCACCCGCGGCCGACGCAGTCACCTGTACCTTCTGCCCCGTGTCCGCGTCCGGCGTGGTGGTGTCCGGTGCCGCGGTCTCCGGTGTGGCCGTCTCCCACTCCCACGGCACCGGAAAGATACCGGTGTACCCCTGGTCGGACGCCTTGCCCATCACGCCCAGTTTGCCGAGCAGGGCGCGCAGCCGGGCGGGCTGCTCGGCGCGATGCCAGTAGCCGTTCAGGGAATCGGGCACGTTCGCCGCCGTGTGGATCCAGACGGCGTTCTTGCCGGTCACCGGGAAGACCCGGTCGAGCCGCCATGGCGATATGTCGTGCGCCATCCAGGTCACGTTGATCTGCCGGGTATGGACCAGGTCAGCCTCGGGCGGCTTGTCCCGGCTGCCCGAGCCCGCCGGGCCCAGGAGCCTCTCCAGCTGCCTGTACTCCTTCTCAGAGGAGTACAGAGCGCCGGCCTCCCCACTCTGCGGCGAGGTCACGAGCACGCTCGTCGGCCCGCCGGCCGCCGCGAAAGACGCACCCCACACCATCACGGCGAGCAGCGTAGCCAACGCGCCCATGAACGCGGTCCGTTCACGAACTCTCCACCTGCCCATCCGAACCCCCACCGGCCGAATCCGGTGCAGCCCTCCCTGGGCCGCTCTCCACTTCTGGTACACCGCCCGGCCCGCCCGGGTTCCCACCCCGCGCGCACTATTTCGAAGGCCGCCCAGAAGTCCCGGCCTCCTGCGCGTTCGACCGGGCGATCTGCACCGCGCGCGCCTTCGAGGCCACGCCCTCCAGCCGGAGCGTCACAGCGTCGTCGCCGGTCCCGTGCATCCACA
>NZ_MUBM01000024.1 GCF_002154505.1 Streptomyces carpinensis
GGGCGATGGGTGCGGTCCAGCGAGGTGACGTCCGTGGGCGGGGCGGACGGCGGAAGACGCGCGCACGACGAGCGGCGCAACGTTTCTGATGCCGCCGGTGTGGTGGTGCTGGGCGCCTGCGCCACCTGGTCGCTGGTCACGGGCACCCTGAACGAGGGCCGGCCCGAGGGCGTGCTGCTCGCCGTGCTGGCCGTGGCCGCCGGGTACGCGGCGGGCCGTATGGGCGGCGCGCTGCTGCCGGTGGCCGCGCCCTGCGCCGGGGCGCTGGCCGGTCCGGCGCTGGTGGTGGCCGTCCCCGGGCTGGCCGCGGGGCCGCGGTTCGCCGCCCCGCTGGGTCACGCCGGTGCCACCGCCGGCCTGCTGGCCCTGTCCGTGGGTGCCGCCTGCTGCGCCGCCTGGGCCGCGTCCGCCCCGGCCCTGCGGATCGCGCTGCGCGCCTTGGCCGTCGCGATCGTGCTGACGGCGGCCGTGCTCGGCTCGAGCAGCGGGGTGGTCTGCTGCACAGTTGTGCTGCTCTGCTCGCTCGCCGCGGGCCGGATGCGCCGACGCGGCCCCGGCATCGCGGGCCTCGCCCTCGTGGCGGCCGCGGTCACCGGGACTAGTTGGGCTCTTGCCGCCCGGATCCTGCCCGACGGGCTCACCGAGTCCCTGGAGGGCTGGCTGACCCCGCGCCGCGTCGAGCTGTGGCGGGACGCCCTGCGCCTCGCCCACCGAAACGCGGGCCTGGGTGCCGGACCGGACCGCTTCGGGGAGTTCAGTCCGACGGCGGCGCAGGCCCTGCAACCCGACGGCAAGCCGCACTCGGCGCTGTTCCAGCAGGCGGCCGAGCAGGGGCTGATCGGTGTGGGGCTGCTGGCGTTGGCGTACGGCTGGATGCTCTACGCGCTGTTGCGCACCGCGCGGCCTACGCCGCTCGCCCTCACCGCGGGCGCGGCGCTGACGGCGCTGGCGGTGATCGCCACGGTCGGTGACGCGCTGAGCTTCACCGCCGTCTCCGTGGGCGCGGGCCTCCTGGCCGGGATGGCCACGGCACACCCGCTGGCCGACGAGGCCGGCGCGACGGTGACGCGGGAACGGCCCGGGCGCGACCGGATGACGCCGTGACGAACCCCGGGCTGCGGTCACCAACTCCGCGATCATGAACGGTCGTGACCGACGACCAGGGTGTGCCTGCCCGCAGTCGGCGAGCCGGCCGCGGCTGCGGTGACGTCGTACCCCTCGTGTCGGGGGGAACACCCCCGGCCGGGGCAAGTCCCCGACACGGAAGGTCCCGAGCAGGCCTCCCCTGTCCTGCGCCCGCTGCGCCTTGAGAGTCCAGCGCGTGGTCCGCACGCCCGCTTCGAGCACCCCCTGCTCCGCACCTTATCTGCTCGGCTTCTCCACCCGCCGGGTCGAGAAGCTGGCTGACTCCCTCGGTGTCCCAGGTCAGCGCGATGGCCAAGCACCTGGACGAGCAGGTCACCGTGTTCCGCAACCGGCCGTTGGACGCCGGACCATACACGTTCGTCTGGATGGACGCGCTGACCCAGAAGGTGCGGGAGGGCGGCCGGATCAGGACCAGCCTAGTGCGGAGCGAAGTCCTCGTACCGGGGCGAGGCTTGGCTACAGCCTCACGCACGGACACGGTCACCGTCTCTCCGAACGCGCTCTTGACCGTGCTCTACCCGATCGGGCGGTACGTCCGACGGCCGGCCCGTCAGACCGCCCGCTCGCCACCGCCGTCGGCACTGCCAGCGCAGGATGTGGCCGACTACGCGACCGCCTCTGAGCCCAAGGGTCCGGCGGGCGGTTCGCGACCCAGGGCGGGGTTATCCACAGCCTCCCGCGCGAAGAGCCGCAGGGCCGTACGGTGCTGCTCCACTGATCACAAGCACGGGGGTGTGGCATGCCGTACCGGGTTGATCTCGCGTTCCAGGTCGAGGAGACGCTCGAGGAGCTTCCGGAGGAAGGGCGGCAGGAGGTCATGCAGACGATCGCCGCGGCGCTCGTCGAGACCGAGTCGCGGCAGGCGCCGGGCGGGCTGGATGGCGCGCTGCAGCACAGTTCGCCGGGCTCGCGCTTCACCAGATCCTTGCCCTTGCGATCGCGGACATCTGCGTCAAACGCGCACGATGACTGCGCTCCAGCTCCGGGCAGGCCGTCGCACGAGGTCAGGGCGCTGGCGACAACGTGGTCGATCGGTGTGCCGCCCGGTCAGCGTCGGCAACCCCGGCATATGGCGTACTTCGTGCGCTGGAGGGGCTTGGTTCAGGGATGTCGACGAACGTGATGCGGTGATGCCGCGGAACCTCCGTCACTTGTGCGGAGGACTGGCCGCGGGACAGCGGGAGCAGGCACGTGGCGGCCATTCCGGCCAGGATGAGGGCGCAGCTGGCCCATGCCGGAAGCGGCAGGTGCTCGTGCAGGAAGAGCATGCCTATAGGGCCGCTGCCAGTGGTTCGGCGAGGCTGAGGGTCCCGGCGGTGGTCGCCCGCACGCGGCTGAGGCCAGCGGTGAACAGCCATTACGCTCCCCGGTGCACGACAGCACCACCATCGCGTTGGTCACCTGGCTGGGGCTGGCCACCACCGCCGCCGTAGCAGGTGCCGGCAGCCACGCCAAGGAAGGCCAGGACGGGGCGTCTTGCTGAGTCTTGCTGACCTGCGAGGACAGCACCACCCAGAATGAACCAGCACGCCCGATCAAGGATTCGATTCCACTCCCGAACGCCTTCCAGTCGATGACCCTGCCGGTCGCCGCAACGGTGAGGTCGGGGATCCGTCACGTGCGTCGAACACGATCATCCGCGCCCTTCCATCTCGTTGCTGGCTCGGTGCCGAGTCGCGTGGAGCCCGGGCCACGGCTCGGTCACTCGTCCAGGCAGCATCGAGGCTTCGACAGGTTCACGCCGTGCCGCCAGGCGCTCCGGTACCCGAGGAGCGTTGTGCGCCGTGATGTCTTGCAGCTGGTCAAGTCCCCGGTCACGCTCCTCCATACGCGCCCGATGCGTGAGCGACTGCCCGGCGCAGGCCATCATGAGCGGGCCAAGCAGGAAGCCACGCGGCGCTGAGGCGCCAGGCGGCCCGCCGGTATCAGCCCGGTCTGCGGGATGCGGATGCGCGGCCGGTGGGGACCGGGTCGGCGGAGGTGGCCGGCTCGGCCTGAACGTGGAGGCAGCAGAGCAGGACGTCCCGTCACACTCCGCCGCTGGGCAGAACGGCGAACGCCTCGTGCAGGACTTGTGCGAAGTCCTCGACCGAGGGCGGCGGCCCGGTCGGCGCGCCGTCGCGGGTGGTAAAGGCGATCAGGGCACTGCGTATGGCGGCGACCGAGGCACGGGCCAGGACGGAGGCGTGCAGGGCGCGGGTGCGTGCCAGTTCGTCCGGTGACCGGCGTGCGAGACGGTCGGCGAGTGCTTCGGCTATGCCGTCCTCGAAGTCGGCGAGCACGCTGGTGCGCCGTGCGCCGGTGGACAGGGCGCGGGGCGGCGCGCCGACGAAGAGGATGCCAAGACCGCCGTCAAGGTCCTGGGCGGCAGCAAGCAGGCCATTGAGGACGGCGGTGTAAGGCGGCTCACTCGACGGGCGGCCGGCGATCTCCTTCGCGAGCAGCGGTACGAAGTCGAGGACCTCGGCGAAGACCAGGTCCTCCTTCGAGGGGAAGTAGCGGAAGAAGGTGCGTTCGGTCACACCGGCCGCCGCGGCGATGTCCTTGACCGTCGTCTCCTGGTAGCCGCGCTCCGCGAACATTCGGGTGGCTGCACGCAGCAAGCTCCCGCGTGTGGCGGCCTTTTTCCGGTCTCGCCTGCCCGTCTCCTGCACGTCCTGCTCCTCCACGCATTCATCCTGGCATGCCCGCCATCCGGGCTCGGCAGCACACTCACGAAAAGTGTCAGTCATGACAGTATGTGTATCGTGTCAGTCATGACACTTTCTGGTGGGCTGGTCTCCAGGCTGCGCTTGCGGCGCCGGCCTTACGGCAGAGGCAGTGGTCCAGGACCGGATCGCCGGTCGGCTCGCCGACCCTGGCCGGGAAGCGCCTCGGCACGAGACCGGCGGTCGGGCTTGGCGGCACGCCCGCGCTGTTGCAACTGGAGCGCGGCAGCCTCCCGGATGTCGAGCTGACGGCGCACGGGGTGTCCGCCCGGCACATGACCGGCCTCGGCATCGAGGCCCACCTCCGTAAGGTGCGCCGGAGCGGGAAGGGAAGCGTGGTCGATTCGTCCACCGTGACCGTCGACGTCAACTCCGCCTCCCTGGCCGGCGCCGGCGCGAGTCGCCCGAACAGCGTGGTGGTGCCCGGCCCCGTGAACGGACGGCTGGTCGTGCATCTCGGCCATGGCCATGCCGGTGCCCTGGCCGTCCCCGTCTCGCCTGTCCTGGACGGCCGGACGATCCGCGTCACGACCGGTCGGCCCACGTTCACAGGAAGTCCCCTCCCCGACGCCCTGACGAAGAAGATCACGGCCAAGGTCGCCCGCGCCGTGGCCCTGAGCGGCGGCCCTGCCGCCTTCCGTGCCTGACCCCGTACCGCCCGGCCCCGTACGCCGGTTCCTCGCCGGACGTGCCGCTCAACCCTGCAAGTCACCCTCAAGGAGCACTTTTTCCATGGCTTCCCTCCTCTACCGGCTCGGCCGCGGTGCCTTCCGGCATCGCCGGGCGGTGCTGGCCGCCTGGCTGCTGGTGCTGACCGCGGTGGTCACCTGCGTGATCACGTTCGGCGGCACGACCGACGACGAGTTCACCGTCCCGGGCTCACCGGCCCAGACCGCGATGGACACCCTCAAGAAGGAGCTGCCCTCGGCGGCCGGGACCAGCGCCCAGGTCGTCTTCGTCGCCCCCAAGGGCCACAAGATCACCGAGCCGCAGTACGCGAAGGCGGTCAGCGCCACCATGGCGAAGGCCGACAAGGCTCCGCAGGTCGTCGGCGTCACCGACCCCGTGCAGAGCAAGGTCATATCGCCTGACCGCACAGCCGCGCTCGGCCAGGTTCGCTACCAAGTCAGCCGCGCCGGCCTGCACGACGACAGCCTCACCTCGCTGGAGAAGACCACCCAGCCCGCAAAGGATGCCGGGCTGACGGTTGAGGTCGGCGGATCCGCGTACGGCAGCAGCAAGAGCACGGGCCACACCAAGGAACTGATGGGCGTGGCCGTCGCCCTCGTCGTCCTCACGATCACTTTCGGCTCGCTGTTCGCGGCCGGCATGCCGCTGCTGACGGCGATCACCAGTGTGGCCGTCACCCTGCTCGGCCTCTCGGCCCTCACCGGGGTGCTGACCATCTCCAGCACCGCGCCTTCCCTGGCCTCGATGCTGGGCCTTGCGGTCGGTATCGACTATGCCCTGTTCATCCTCTCCCGCCACCGCTCCCAGCTCGCCACCGGCATGGATACCGAGGAGTCCGCCGCCCGGGCCACCGCCACCGCGGGCAGCGCGGTCGTCTTCGCCGGCTTGACGGTGATCATCGCGCTGTGCGGGCTGGCCGTCGTCCGCATTCCGTTCCTGACCGTGATGGGTCTGGGCGGCGCCGGTGCCGTCCTCATCGCGGTGGGCGTCTCCACCACGCTCCTGCCGGCCTTGATGGGCTTCGCAGGTGAACGGCTGCGGCCCAGGCCGGGCTCGCGCGCCGCCCGCCGCGAGCAGGCCGCGCACGGCACCGGGCACGGCGGACGCCGCACGATGGGCGAGCGCTGGGGCAGGGTCGCTATCCGCCGGCCGCTGCTGACCCTGCTGGCCGTCCTGATCGGTCTGCTCGCCGTCGCGGTCCCGGCCAGGGATCTCCAACTGGCCCTGCCCGACAACGGATCCGCCCCCACGAGCAGCAGCCAGCGGCAGGCGTACGACACCATCTCCGAGAAGTTCGGGCCCGGCTTCAACGGGCCGCTCCTCGTACACGCCGACACCTCCCGCGCCACGGACCCGCAAGCGGCCGCCGCCACGCTCGTCAAGGACCTGAAGGCCGCCGACGGGGTCGCCGCAGTCGGCAAGCCTCAGGTCATCGACCACGGGGACGCGGCCGTCATCCAGGTGGTACCGAAGACCGGACCCTCGGACCAGAAGACGAAGGACCTCGTCCAGCACATCCGCGACGAGGCACCCACCTGGCAGCAGCAGACACAGGCCGAAGTCTCGGTGACCGGTACGACCGCCGTGAACATCGACGTCTCCGACCGGCTGGCGAGCTCTCTGATCCCCTTCGCACTCGTTGTCGTCGGCCTGTCACTGGTGTTGTTGCTGCTGGTCTTCCGCTCGGTGGTTGTCCCGTTGAAGGCCAGCCTGGGCTTCCTGCTGTCGGTGGCCGCCACCTTCGGCGCGGTCGTGGCCGTGTTCCAGTGGGGCTGGCTCGCGAGCGCGCTCGGCGTCGCGGAGACCGGTCCGGTGGTCAGTATCCTGCCCATCCTGGTGATGGCGGTGTTGTTCGGACTCGCCATGGACTACGAGGTGTTCATGGTCAGCCGCATGCGCGAGGCACATGTCCATGGCGCCGCACCGCGAGAGGCCGTGCTGGCCGGCTCGCGCCACGCCTCCCGCGTGGTCACCGCCGCCGCCCTCATCATGTTCGCGGTGTTCGCGAGCTTCTTCCCCGGCGGCAGCACCATGCTCAAGCCGATCGCCTTCGCCCTCGCCGTCGGCGTCTTCATCGACGCCTTCCTGGTCCGCATGACCCTGGTCCCGGCGGTCCTCGCGCTTGTGGGCAGGGCGGGCTGGTGGCTGCCGAAGTGGCTGGACCGGCTGCTGCCCGACCTCGACATCGAGGGCGAACGGCTGGCGGCGGATCGGCAGAAGGACCGCACCGACGGGCACGGTCCCGGTCTGCCCGTCGCGGTCGGCGGGGCCTTGCAGGAGGACCCGCACTGACAGAGCGGACGGCGCTGAGCCGACCGGAGTCCGTGGCCGTCACCCGGTCACGGACTCCGCTGTTTTCGGTGCTCGCTTTACGAGTTGAGGTGGACTCCGATGCGCACGAACGCCTGCACGAGCGGGACCGGCGGTACCACGGGTGACATGACCTGCGAGCCGAAGTGGACGATGACGAGGTCCAGGCCCGGCGAGACGAAGAGCCGCTGGCCGTGGATGCCGCTGGCCATGTAGGAGTCGTAAGGGTCGTTCAGGATCCACCACAGGTCGTGGTAGGAGAGCGTGGCCGGTGAGGCGGGAGGTGCGGCCGGGAAGCGGACCCGGCGGGGGTAGCCGTCGGGTACGCCGCTGGTGATCGTGCCGGCCACTTCCGCTGGGACCACCTGCCGGTCCCCCACCGCCCCGCCGCAGCGCAGCATCTCACCGAGCCGGGCCACATCGCGCGCCGTCGCGCTGAAGCCTCCGCAGGCGGCTTCGACGCCGTCGCCGTCCAGGATGTAGTACGCGTCCTCCTCCGCGCCGATCTTGGCCCACAGGAGGTCGCTGAGCAGGGCTGATGTGGTCAGGCCCGTGACCCGGCGAAGGACTTCCGCCAGGGTCTCCACGTTGCCGTTCTCGTAGCAGAACTCCTCTCCCGGGGCCCCGGTGGCGCGGGCCGTCAGGAGGTGCTCGCGAATGGTCGTAGGACCGCTGTAGCCGAACGGCCGCAGCTGAGAGGCGATCACCGCGTGATAACGCTGGGCCTCCATCGCCTTGTCGAAGCGGCGGCCCGCATAGCTCACCCGGGTGCCCATGTGCAGCAGGTCCTGCACCCGGGCGTCCCCGAAGGCAGTCCCAGCCAGTTCGGGGACATAGGCGGCGGCCGGGACGTTACGGTCCAGCAGCCCCCGGTGTGCCAGCGTCGCCGCGGCGAGGCCGAGGTAGGACTTGGCCGCCGAGGCGTTGAAGTGGGGCGTGTGCGCGTCGGCGCCGTGCAAGTAGCGCTCGTAGACCACCTGGCCGCGGTGCATCACCAGGAACGCGTCCGTCTGGACCGCGGCGAACAGGTCGGCGAGCTTGAGTGCGCCGGCGTCGGTGGTGACGAGGTCGAGGGCGTCGAGGTCGGCTTCACCGCGCGGCAGGGGACGTGCAGGCGCCTCGCCCCGCCAGACCCGTCGGCTAGGGGAGAGTTCGCGGCCCTGGGACGTGAAACGGCGAATCCAGCCCGGATCCGTATAGCCGCGGGTCCACATCAGATCACTCAGCGGGGCTGTCTCGGGCATGGGTCACTCCTGTTTCGGATCAGGTTTTGCGAGCGCGGTGCTCGTCGAGGCGTTGACCTCGCGGCTGTCCGGCGCCTAGGTTGCCAAATCAATCGATCGCTACCAGACAGCCTGTACGAGAACGTACTCCCATTTCAATACTCGAGAGCCGCAGGAGTGCCCGATGGTCAAGCCGCAGTTCCGACCCGCCCTCCGCCTGGATGCCGCCGGGCCGCCACCGGATCCGCGGACCGGCCGTCGACGGGCCTGGGCGGTCGCCGCGCTGATCGTGGCGTTCATGCTGGTCAACTACGCGGACAAGTCCGTCCTGGGACTCGCGGCCGTGCCGATCATGAATGAGCTGCACATCAGCAACAGCACGTACGGCCTGATATCGAGTTCGTTCGCCCTGCTGTTCAGCGTCTCCGGGCTGGTCGTCGGGTTCGTCTCCGCGCGGGCCTCCTGCCGGGTGCTGCTGTTCGTCATGGCCGGCGTGTGGGCGGTGGCGCAGCTGCCCGTGCTCTTGGTGGCGTCCGTGCCGGCGCTCGTGGCCGGGCGGGTGCTGCTGGGTGCGGCAGAGGGGCCGGCGGCGTCGATGTCCATGCACGCGTTGTACAAGTGGTTCCCGGAGGACCGGCGGGGCCTGCCGTCGGCGTTGCAGATCAGTGGCGCCGCGCTGGGCACGCTGATCGCCGCGCCGGCCGTGACCTGGCTGATCAGCGCCTTCGGCTGGCGCTCGGCCTTTGCCGCGCTGGCCGCGACCAGCGTGGTGTGGAGCCTGCTGTGGTGGCGGGCGGGGCACGACGGGCCGTACGGCCATGAGCCCGCGCACGGCGCCGCGTCCGGCACCGGAGAGGCGACCCGGCCGCCGTACCGCGCCCTGCTGCTGAACGGCACGGTGCTGGGGAGTATCGCGGGGGCCTTCGGCGCCTCCTGGGCCCTGGCCCTGAGCCAGGCGTGGCTGCCCGTCTACCTGCGCACACAGCTCGGCATGTCACCGGGCCGGGCGGCCACCCTCATCAGCGGCGTCTCGGCGTTCAGCTTCGTGCTGCTGCTGGCGGTGTCCCCGCTGGTGGACGCACTGAAGCGGCGCGGGGTGTCGAGCCGCTGGTCGAGCGGTGCGCCGCAGGGGATCGCGGTCGCCGTCGCCGCGCTGGCCATGGGGGCCTTCCCCTTCGCCGACGCCCGGCCGCTGCTCCTGGTGCTGCTTACGGTGGCGTTCGGCGCGCACGCGATCGCCTTCCCGCTGCACTACATGACGACGGCCGCCGTCGTGCCGCCCGCGCAGCGCGGAGCGGTGTTCGGCATCGTCGCCGCGACCGGCACCCTGCCCGGACTGATCACGCCGTATCTGACCGGACGCCTGCTGGACTCGGCACCCACACAGAGCACCGGATACACCCATGCGTTCCTGGTGTCCGCCGCCGTGATGCTGGTCTGCGGGCTGGTCGCCCTGACCGCGATCCGGCCCGATCGGGACGTACGGCGGCTGGGCCGGACGCGCTGAACCAGTGGGTGGGTGCGGGCTCAGGCCAGCGACTCGAAGCCGCTGGCCCAGTACCGGCCGTGCAGCGCCAGGTCGAGCAGCATGCGGACGACCTCCTCCGCCGGCAGGGTTGGGGTGTCCTGCTCGACCCACCAGCGCAGCACCGCGATCTGCTCCCCGACCCACACGCGGGCCAGCAGCTCGGGGTCGATGCGCGGCTGGACAGCGTTGCGTTCCGCACGGGCGCGGAACTCCTCGGCCGTGGCCCTGGCGCAGGCATCCACGAACATCTGCAGTGGCTTGCCGTCGCCCTCGCCGCGCAGCACGATCCGGTACAGATCACGCTCCTCACGCGCGTGCCGCAGCATCTCCAGCACCGGCTTGCCGGTGAAGCCGATCGCACTGTCGGCCACCGCGGGCGCCAGACGCTCGGACAGCTCGGCGAGCAGGTCCGCGGTCACGCACGCGAACAGGTCCTCCTTGTCACGGAAGTGCGCATAAAAGGTCGCGCGTGCCACATCCGCGCGCTCGGTGATGTCCTCCACCGTCAGCGCCGTGAAGCCCCGCTCCAGAACCAGCTCCACCAGGGCTGCCCCCAGCACCCGCCGTGAGCGTCTGGTCCGCCTGTCCTCCGCCATGCACCCTCCTCGCCTGTCACGCACGGTCATCGCGCTGTGTGCGCGCCCAGTCTAAGAGACCCTTGACACGTTAGAAGTTATTGAACAACCTGTCTGAAACTGAGCGAGATGTAAATCTAAAATCTACGGACGTGTCTTCGGACCTCATCTACTGAGTAGGCCCTCATGAACCTCGGCATCTATCTGGCGCGCAGCGCTCGCCACTGGCCCCAGGCTCCCGCCCTCGTCTGCGGGGACCGCTCCTGGACCTTCACCGACCTGGACCGGGCGGCCAACCGCCTCGCCTCTGCCCTGACCGCCCGGGGCTTCGGCCCCGGCGACGCCGTGGCCTCCCTCGCGTGGAACCGCGGCGAGCTGGTGGAGGTCGAATTCGCCCTGTACACGGCGGGATTGACGCGTGCGCCCATCAACGCCCGGCTCGGCCGCGGCGAGATCGAGCACATCCTGCGCTACGCCCCTGTACGTGTCCTCGTCTACGACGCCGCCCACCGCGAGGACGCCCTTGCCGCGATCGCCGCAGCCGGCACGGACTGCCTGCCCGTCCTGCTCGACGGACCGGACGCACCGGACGTTGCACAGTCGGGTGAGCTCTCGTACAGCGCCCTGCTGGCCGAGGGTGACGAGGCAACGGTCCGCGTCGAGGTCGACGAGGACGCTCCCTGCGTCCTGAACTTCACCTCCGGCTCCACCGGCGCGCTCAAGGCCGCCGTGCAGACAGTCGGCAACCGCCTCGCCAACATGCGCAAACAGCTGATGGCCGACGAGTCCCGCCCCCGTCCCGGCACCCGCTACCTCGCCTGCGGCCCCATCACCCACGCCACCGGCATGGGCCTGCTGGCCGGGGTTTTCGGCGGCTCCACGACCTACGTCCTGCCGGCCTGGAGCCCGCAGGCCTTCCTGGAGACGGTCGAGAAGGAACGCATCACCGCGACCTTCCTGGTGCCGGCCATGCTGAACATGGTCCTCGCCCACCCCGGCGCCGCCGGCCACGACCTGTCCTCGCTGACGAGCGTGCGCATCGGCGGCGCGCCCATCTCACCCCAGCGCCTACGGGACACGGTGGAGTTCTTCGGACCGGTCGTCGCCCAGGGCTACGGGCTCGGCGAGACCACCAGCGTGGTCGCGGGCCTGAGCAGCGAGGAGATCGCCCGGGCGGTGAAAGAAGACCCGGAGCTGCTCCAGTCCTGCGGACGGGCGTCGTACGACACCGAGATACGCGTCGTGGACGAACCGGGCCGGGAACTGGGGCCGCGCGAGGTCGGCGAGGTCATCGTGCGCGGCCCGGACTGCGTACGGGAGTACTGGCAGGAGCCGGAGCTGTCCGCGGAGACCTTCCGCGACGGCTGGGTGCACACCGGCGACCTGGCCTGGATGCGGGAGGACGGCTACCTCTTCCTGGTCGACCGCAAGAAAGACATGATCATCTCCGGCGGCTTCAACATCTACTGCACCGAGGTCGAGGCCGCCCTGTACGAACACCCCGCCGTGCAGGAAGCCTGCGTGGTCGGTGTGCCCGACGAGCAGTGGGGCGAGGCCGTCAAGGCCGTCGTCGTCACCCACGCCGGCACGACCGCCACGGCCGACGAGCTGATCGCCTTCTGCGCCGGTCGGCTGGACCGCTTCAAGAAGCCCCGCTCGGTCGACTTCGTTCCCGAGTTGCCCCACAACCGCAACGGCAAGCTCGACCGCAAGGCCGTACGCGAACCGTTCTGGGCGAACACCGCCCGCCGCGTCAACTGATCACATTCTGTTCGGAGCCCCCGCCGTGACCTTCTCCCTCCGCCCCACCTACGACGACCCGCGCACCGCCGAGCTGGTCGACCGCCTGCGCGACTACCTCGACGGCGAACTCGCCGACCACGAACGCGAACGCGGCCTCACCCACGCCACCCGCCTCACCCGCGCCGACCTCGAACAGGTCTGGCGCCGCAGCCGCGAACTCGGCTTCTACGGCATCCACCTCCCCCAGGAGTACGGCGGCCAGAACCTCACCTACGCCCAACTCGCCGCTCTGAAGGAGGAGATCGGCGCCAGTGGCCGCGTCCTCGCGCACAGCGTGCTCGGCGACATGGGCGGCCCGCTGCGGGCGGGCGACATCCTCAAGCACGCCACCGAGTACCAACTGGACAAGTACCTGCTGCCGCTCATCCGGGGCGAGCGGGCGTGCTGCTTCTCCCTCACCGAGACCGACGCCGGCTCGGACGTCCGCTCCATGCGGACCGTCGCCGTACACGACGGCGACGGCTATCGGCTGACCGGGCACAAGGTCTTCTCCTCCGCCGGCCCCTTCGCCGACTTCGCGATCGTGGTCGCCCGCATGGCCGGAACCGGCGAACAGGAAGGCGACAAGCCACAGTTCTCCGCCTTCCTCGTGGACCTGGACAGCCCCGGCTGCCGGGCCGAGGACGGGGCGACCCCGATGTCCGGCGAGCACATCGAGAGCGACATCGTCCTGGACGACTGCTACGTCCCCGCCGCGAACCTCCTCGGCGAGGAGGGCAAGGGCATGCGCATCGCACTCGGCCGGGTGACCACCAACCGGCTCCTGCACTGCCCCACCGTGCTCGGCGCCACCCGCCGCGCCCTCGCCCTCACCCTGGACCGCACCCGGACCCGCAAGGTGGCCGGCGGGCAGCCCCTCCTCATGCTCCAGGCCATCCAGCACAAGGTCGCCGACATGGCCACCGAGTTCTACGCCGCCCGCTCCATGACCTACGCCGCGCTGGCAGCCCTGGACGCAGGGCGCGAGGCGCACGCGGAAGCCTTCATGTGCAAGCTGTTCGTCGCCGAGTCCGCCTTCCGCATCCTCGACGAGGCCGTCCAGATCCACGGCAAAGAGGGGCTGACCCAGGGCAACGAGATCGAGTACCTCTTCCGCAAGATCCGCATGTTCCGTATCCTCACCGGCACCTCCGAGATCCAGCGCAACGGCATCGCGAAACTCCTGGCCTTCAACCACTGACCCCACGGCCCTCGAAGGCACCCGCATGACCGCCCCACCCCCGCGCTGGTCTGCCCTGACCGGCAAGCTTGTCCTCGATCCGTACCCAGGCCCGTCGACGGCCCAGGCACGCTTCCCGGTCTCCTTCGGCGCCGGACTGCACGCCTTCCGCCGCCCGGCGCCCACACTGGGCGAACACACCCTGGACCTGCTCGACGCCGTCGAGCCGTCCGGCTGAACTCAACGCGGGGTCGGCTCGGCCCACGGTGCGAGCGGAACGGGGCGACGCCGCGGCCGCTCGCGTCGAAGAGCCTGCCCATGCGCTTGGCCGTGCGCAGCGCGATCGTGCGGTCCTGGACGAGTACGGCCGGGTGCCGGGCGGCGAGCTCGGCCTCCAGCCGGTGGACCTCCTCGGCCGAGCGCAGCCAGAGCGTGACCAGGAGATTCTGTCTGCCCACCGTGGTTGCCACGAAGCGTACGCTGGGGACGACCGCCAGATGACGGGCGACCGCCCCAACTCCGGCGCCGGAACCTACGCCCAGAGCGAGACGGTCACGGGGCGTTCGAAGAGCGGACCCGCCACATCGCAGCGCAGGGCTGCCTCTCCGCTGCCGAGCAGGCGTTCGGTCCGGCGGCGTGCAGTGGCCGCGCTGGTGCCTGCTACTTGCGCGAGCTGATGCCAGGCCAGGCGGCCGTCTCGCCCCAGCCCGGCGAGCAGCCGCCGGTCACGGCCCGTCAGTTCCGCGCCGCACTGAGCCTGCCGCTGATCCTGCTCGGCGGCCTCGCCGACCTCGCCACGGCTCGGCAGGCCATGTCCGAGGGCTTCGACTTCGTAGCCATGGGCCGAGCCCTGCTGCGCGAACCCGACCTGGTCAACCGCTACACGGCAGGAACCAACAGCACGTCCCTGTGCGTCCACTGCAATCGCTGCATGCCCACCATCTACAGCGGCACCCGCTGCGTGCTCGTGAACCCAGAGCTCGCTCCCCAGCGTTGACCCGACATCCCCGCATCACCTCAACGCGTTGTGTAGCGCATTGTGCCGGTCCCCGATCAGGTCGGGGACCGGCTCTCAGAGCAACCCTCGTGTAGGGGCTCAGTGACGTGACGGATCGAGCAGGGGAAGCATGATGCGGAAGATGCAACCTTGGCCCGGGGTGGTGTCGAGGGTGAGGTGGCCGCCGTGGGCGGTGACGAAGGCGTGGGCGATAGCGAGGCCGAGACCGGAGCCTCCGGTGGTGCGGGTGCGGGAGTCGTCGGTGCGGTAGAAGCGGTCGAAGACGCGTTCGCGCTCGGCGGGGGTGAGGCCCGGCCCCTGGTCGGCGACCTCCAGGACGGCGTGGGCGCCGACGGTGCCGACACCGATACGGACGGGGGTACCGGACGGGGTGTGGGTGACGGCGTTGCCGATGAGGTTGGTGACGACCTGGCGGAGGCGGGCCTCGTCGGCGACGGCGGGTGCCGTGGCGGGTTTTCCGCCACCGGGTCCGGTCAGGGTGACTGGGCGGGTGGCGTCCAGGGCGCGTATGTCGTGGAGGGCGTCGGCTGCGAGGGTGCGCAGGTCCATGGGGGCGAGGTCGAGCGTGAAGGCCGGCTCGCGGTCCGCACCCGTGCCCGGGCGGTGGGCGTCCTCGTCGAGGCGGGCGAGGAGGAACATTTCCTCGACGAGCCGGGTGAGGCGTTCGGACTCCTCGGCGATCCGGGTCATGGTCTGGTCGACGTCCTCGCGGGTGGGCAGAGCGCCCATGCGGTAGAGATCGGTGTAGCCCTTGATGCCGACGAGGGGCGTGCGCAGTTCGTGGCCGGCGTCGGCGAAGAAGCGCCGTGTTCTCGCCTCGGCCTCCGCGCGGGCCTGGAAGGCGGAGTCGATGCGGCTGAGCATCTGGTTGAGGCATGCGGTCAGGCGTCCCACTTCGGTGTGGGGGGCGGCCAGTTCGGGGACGCGGTGGGAGTAGTCGCCGGCGGTGATCGCGGTCGCGGTCTCTTCGATCCGGGTCAGGGGGCGCAGTCCGGAGCGGACGGCGAACCAGCTGGCGGCGGTGAGGGCCGCGAGGAGGGCGGCGCCCACCGTCAGAGAGAGGTTGCGGGTCTTGGTGATGGTGCGGTCGACCTCGTCGAGGGAGGTGGCTACGACGACGCTGCCCCGGGTGTCGGTCCGCTCGGGCGGGACGACCTGGGCGGGCTGGGCGAGGGCGATGATCCGCCAGCTGTGGCCGCCCTCGCGCGCGGGCACGGTGAAGGGGCGGCCCGCGTGGGCGAGGACGTTCGCGTGGTTGAGGGCGGGGAGTTGGGGGCCGCCGCCCGGTGGCGCGGTGCTTGCGTCGAACGCCCTGCGTGTGGAGCCGTTGGCGTCCAAGTAGGTCACCGTGGTGTCTCCGAGGGCGCTGAGGACCTGCACGCTCGGCGGTGTGCCGGTCGCGGAGGGTGGTGCCAGGCGGGCGGCGATCTGCCCGGTCAGGACGAGCCGGTCGTCGACCCGGTCCTGTAGATAGCCGTGCAGGGCCGTGGTGACGATCACGCCCGTGCCGACGAGGCCAAGGGCGACCAGGGCAATGGACAGGCACAGCAGACGGGTGCGCAGCGACAGCCTGCTCGGACGGGCCCCGGGCAGCCGCAGTGGGGCGCCCTTCATGGCCGGGGCTCGCGGATCACGTAGCCGACGCCGCGGATGGTGTGGATGAGCTTGGGCTCGTCCGTGTCGACCTTGCGGCGCAGATAGCTGATGTAGGTGTCGACGATGCTGGGGTCGCCGCCGAAGTCGTACTCCCACACGCTCTGCAGGATCTGGTTCTTCGTCATGGTCCGTTCGGCGTTGGCCACCAGGAAGTGCAGGAGCCGGAACTCGGTCGGGGACAGCCGCACGGTCCGCCCCGCCCGGGTGACGTGGTGGCTGTCGGGTTCGAGCGCCAGGTCGCCGACGGCGATCCGGGCCGGTTGTTCGCCCCGGGTGCGGCGCAGCACCGCGTGGATGCGAGCAATCAGTTCTTCGAGGTCGAAGGGTTTGGTGACGTAGTCGTCGCCGCCGAGGCGCAGACCGTGCAGCCGGTCCTGCCGGTCGTCGCGGGCGGTGACGAAGAGAACCGGCACGTCGCCGCCACGGCCGGGGCTGGGTGAGCGAGGCTGGTCTCGCAGGCGGCGGATCACCTCGAAGCCGTCCAGGTCGGGGAGCATGACATCAAGCAGGACGAGATCGGGTGTGCGCCGTGCGGCCAGGTCGAGGGCCTCCTGCCCGGTGGCGGCGGCGTCCACGTCGAAGCCGGCGTAACGCAGCGCGGTACGCAGCAGTTCCCGGACGGTGGGCTCGTCGTCGACGACGAGCAGGTGATCGCGGCGACCCCCGGTGTGCGCGGGAGGTGTCGGTGCCGGCATGGTGTGGATCGCCGCCTTCACGAACAGGGCTGAAAGGGTCTTTCCAGGAGATCACACGGCGCTTACGAGACCGAATCGGACGAAGCCCGGGAGGCGGAGCGGGCTCCGACGGGCCGCCGGGTCGCGGTGCCGGGCGGCTGTGCCGCGCCGTTGCGGTGCCGGGCCCGTCGGCTGTGCAGGCGGCTGCCGCCGTACGCGCCGAGCACAGCCAGGACGAACCCGGTGAGCGCGGACAGTCCCGGATGCGCATCGAGTCCGGCACTCAGACCGCCCATCTCGTTACCCATGAGACTGATGCCGATCCGCAGCGATCCCCCGGCCACCGACGGAAGCACCAGGGCAGCGATGCCGACCGCGATGCCCATGCGTACGGCGATCTCCGCGTGGCGGTCGAGGACGGCCTCGGAGTCCTCCCGCGGGGTGCGCGCCGGGGTACGGGCGGCGGCGACGTACCCGGCGACCACCACAAGCAGCAGCATGAGGAGTATGCCGATCAGCCACAGCGGCACACCAGCGCCGGACCAGGCGCCGAGGTTGACCGACCTGTCCCTGCCCGCCGCGCCGCCCTGGGCTCCGCCGCCGAGCATGCCGAGCATTCCGCCGCCGTCGGACCGCAGGCGGTACACACCCGCCTCCCAGGAGGTGCCGAGGCCGGCGGTGAACAGCACGACGATCAGGTTGGGGCCGGCGAGCAGGAGGATGCCCGCCGCCTTGGCCGCCTGCTCCCGGCCGGTCAGGACCGCGGCTCCGGCCAGGAGCGCGACGGCCGCCGCCGAGCAGCACAGCACGGCGGCGATCCCCGTCAGGGTGGAGGCGACAGCGTTCCACTTCAGCCGCAGGCGGCCCAGGGCGAGGGGGCGCGGCAGTGTCGTACGGCGGGCCGCGACACAGCCGACGGCGAGCACGAGGCCCACCCACAGCAGGGCGAACAACGCGGTCGCCACGGCATCGGTCTCGAAGGTCACCGAAGACAGCCCCGAGGCGAGGCCCCCACCGCCACCGGTGAACCGGCTGAACGCTCCGGCGGAGGCGCCCTTCCCGAACCGTTCCGTCACGCTCTCAGGCAGCCGGGCCGTACCCCGGGCCATCGCTGCGAGCACCGGGAAGACCACCGCCGTGGTCACCACCACACCGCCGCACCGGGCCCACAGCATCGCCGGGGCGGGCCGCTGCCGCCGGTACAGGGGCCGGAAGAAGACGACCGCCAGGACGGCCGTGCCCAGGAACGTCAGCGTGAGCGGCGTCAGTGCCGCCTCGCCGGTCAGGCCGAGATGCAGGCCACCGCCACCACCCAGTCCCCCGAGCAGCCCGCCGAGGCCCCCTCCGCCGAGTCCGCCGGCGTCGGCGGACTCGGCGGAGGGGACCGACTCCATGGTGACGCCGCCACCGACGGCCATGCTCACCATGGTCGGCACGAGGCGGGAGACGGGCGCAATCGTGCCCGCGCCGAGGACGGCCAGTGCCGCCCATGCGGCGGCGGCCATCGTCACGACGGCGGCCACGACGGAAAGACCTCCTTCGAGGGCATGACGCCAGAGTGAACCGGGAGGAGCGGAGGGCGACGGGGAGGAGGACACGGGCGGGCTCCTGGGGGGAGAGATGCAGGGGTATGCAGCGGCAGGAGGGACCTGCCGCCGCCTGGACACGAACACGTCCGGGGCCGCGAAGAGCCCCGTGGCGGAGGGGATTCAGCCAGCGGAGCCACTGCCGCTTCCCGCGGATTCGACGACGGAGTCCGGGCCGTCACCATGGGATGCCCCGACGGCCGTCACCGTGGGCTCGCCCGGGTCTCGTTCGATCCGCGCGCCTTCCACGTCGAGGTCGGGGACGAGCCGGTCCAGCCAGCCGGGCAGGCCCCAGGCGCGTCGGCCGAGCAGGGCGAGGACTGCCGGAACGACCGCCATGCGGACGACGAACGCGTCGAGGAGGACGGCTGCTGCGAGCCCGAAGCCGATGGTCTTGAGCATCTGCTCGTCGGAGCCCATGAACGAGGCGAAGACCGAGATCATGATCACGGCAGCTGCGGTCACCACCCGCGTGCTGTGCTCGAATCCGCTGATCACGGAGTCCGACGGCGACTGCCCGTGCATGTACGCCTCGCGCATCCGGGTCACCAGGAACACCTCGTAGTCCATGGCGAGGCCGAAGACCACACCGACCATGAAGATCGGCATCATGGACATCACCGGTCCGGGTTCCGCGACCCCGAAGAGGGACGCCAGCCAGCCCCACTGGAAGACCGCGACCACCGCGCCGAGGCCGGCCAGGACGGACAGGAGGAAGCCCAGTGCCGCCTTGAGCGGCACGAGGAGGGACCGGAAGACGACGATCAACAGCAGGAACGCCAGACCCACCACGAGTCCGAGGTACGGAAGCAGGGCGTTGGACAGTTTCTGCGAGACGTCCACGTTCATCGCCGTTGTGCCGGCGACCAGGATGTGGGCGTCGCTCTCGTTCGCAAGTGCCGGGTCGCGCAGTGCGTGCACGAGGTCGGCCGTCTCGGTGCTGGCCGGTGAGGTGGCCGGGACGACGTTAAGGACGGCGGTGTCGCCGGACTCGCTCAGCCGTGGCTGTCCGACCGCGGTGACGTCCTTCCTGCCACGGACATGCCCGGCGATGCTCTGGGCGGCCGACTGAGCGCTGTCGCCGTCCTTGGCCTGGACGACCACCGTCAGCGGACCGTTGAAGCCCGGCCCGAAGCTTTCGGCGACCATGTCGTAGGCCCGGCGCTGCGTCGTCGTGACGGGTTTGCTCTCGTCGCCCGGCAGGCCCATTTCCAGGGAAACCGCCGGCACCGCGACCACGCCGAGCAGCACGGCACCGCCCAGGAGCACGGCGACCGGACGCCTGACGACGAACCGGGCCCAGCGCACGCCCCTGCCCGACCGTGGCAGGCCGTCCTTGTCCCTCCCCCGGCGCCGCGGGCGGGCCGGGCCGATCCGACGGCCGCAGATCCCGAGCAGCGCAGGGATCAGCGTGACGGCTATCAGCACCGCGATGACGACCGTGCCGGCCGCGGCGAGCCCCATCTGCGTCAGCAGCGGGATGCCGACCACACACAGTCCCACGAGGGCGATGACCACGGTCAGACCGGCGAACACCACCGCAGATCCCGCGGTACCCACCGCGTGCCCAGCCGCGTCCTCACGGCTGCGGCCACGAGCGAGTTCGGCGCGGTAACGTGAGACGACGAACAGGGCGTAGTCGATGCCGACGGCCAGCCCGATCATGGTGGCCAGACCCGACGTCGTCGAGCCGAGGCCGAGCGGTTGCGCCAGCGCCCGGATCGCCAGGCCACCGATTCCTACTCCGAGTACGGCGGTGAGCAGGGGAAGGCCGGCCGCCAGGAGTGAGCCGAAGGTGATGACAAGCACCACGGCAGCCACCGCGAGTCCCAGGGCCTCCGAGGAATGCCCGCCCGCCACCGTGTTGACGGCGTTGCCCCCGACCTCGACGGTCAACTCCCGCGAGCGTGCCTGATCGACCGTGTCCTGCAAAGCGGTGCGTGAGTCCTCCTTCAGTTCCGATGCGGGAACCTGATAAGAGACCTGTGTGTAGGCCGTGGAGGCATCCTTGCTCACCGACGCGCTCACGTACGGGTCGGAGACCCGCGCGACCTGGGGATCGCTCCCAAGCGCCCGGACCGTCGCCTCGATCGCCTGCCTGTTCACGGGGTCGGTGACCTTGCCATCCGCCGCCCGGAACACCACCCGAGCCGTCGCACCGTCGGCATTCAGCTCCGGGAAGCTCTTGTCCAGCAGGTCGTACGCCTGCTGCGCCTCCGTACCGGGCATCGAGAAGTCATTGG
Organism: Streptomyces carpinensis; assembly: GCF_002154505.1. Taxonomy (GTDB): domain Bacteria; phylum Actinomycetota; class Actinomycetes; order Streptomycetales; family Streptomycetaceae; genus Streptomyces; species Streptomyces carpinensis. The sequence goes on from NZ_MUBM01000024.1 coordinate 20,320, forward strand.
GGGGCGCCGCCGGAGCCCTCCCGGCCAGCACCGCCGTCCCCACGAGCAGAACCACCCACAGCAACGCGACCAGCCAGCGCCTCCGGAAGGAGAACCGGCCCAGCCCGGAAAGGAATGAGGCCACAGCAAGGGCTCCAAGTCAGGTCGAGGCTCCCCGGAAAGCCGACGAGCATGCCGTCAGTGCGGCATCGACGCTGTCAGCACTCCCTGACCACACCCGGAGAGATTCTGGGAGCTTCCTGAGCACTCCGACCGCCACCGTGCGACCTAAACAGCAGAAAGCGGGCATAATCCCGGTCATCACACCGTGATGCACAGAAAGCTCTTCGACACTGCCCCGTGCACGCGCGATGCGTGAGCGGACGGCCAGGCACGAGGCGTCACGAGCTGGATCGTGTACGAAACCGCCTGGCACGACCAGGCAATCGAGCGGCTGGCTGGGGGCACGGCGGCCGAGGCGATGGACCATGTCTGGCGGGAGCATCTGTGAACCTGACCGCCCTGCCTGAGCCTGCCGTGGTGCTGGCCGAGACCGACGGGGGCGCCCTGGAGCATGCTTACGGGACGGCGGAGGACACCCCCGCGCAGCTGGTCGCGCTGTTGGACGGCGACCAGCGCGTGAGATCCCAGGCCCTGGACCACCTGCACCACGTGGTACACCACCAGAACGCTCTCTACGTCGCGACGGTCCCGGCCGCGCTCTACGTGGCTGGGATCCTTTCCGACCCGCGCACCGCCCTGCCCGTCGACAAGAGGCCCCGCGACTTCCCTGGGCCGATGCGAGCCGAGTTGCTGGGGTGGCTTAACTCGGTGGCGGACGCCGCCGACGACCAAGCCGAGGCGACGATGCGCCGCTTCGGCTTCCCACCCGAGGATTAACCTCCGTTCGTCCGAACTCGCGAAATCCGGACGCTGCCCTTCTCTGCCGTCTCCATCTACTTCGACGACACCCACACGTGCGTGAAGCGGCCCTTGCCGCCTGCGTCCTGCTGCTGGACGACCTCCGCCTGCACCGTCATCGGAAAATGGAACCGCACGCTGTGGTCCTCGTGTCAGATACTGATGTTGCTGCTGTGGACGCGCACGAGGTTGGTCCAGTCGCTGTGGGTCGGGGTGCGTCGGAGACTGGGACTCGATGACGATCCGCCCAGGAGCACAGGGGCAGCAGGGTAATGACAGGCGACCGCACATCTCTGGTCAGGTGGAGTCGATGGCCTTCTCTCCTGCCTGCCGCGGTGCTCCTCGTCGCGGTCGTCGTCGACGTACTGGCCCCGTCAGGGTTCAGCGTGTTTCCGCTGCTGGCGGCCGCTCCCGTACTGGCCGCCCCCGTGTACTCGTTGCCGGGCGTAATCGCCACCGGCGTAGTGACGGAGCTGATCGGGATGGCCGTGGCGTACGCGAAGGGCGTCGCCCTTACCGAATACTCCGTCCGGTTCACGAGCGTCGTAGTCCTGACCGTTCTTGCCGCGATCCTCAACCGGGTCATGGCCAAAGAGCGGAAGCAGTTGAAGGACACCCGCGAGGTAGCCGAGGCCGTCCAGCGGGCGGTGCTCCCCATCCCCCCCGAGCGGGTCGGGCCGCTGGCCGTGGCCTCCCGGTACCGGGCCGCCGCGAAGGAGGCTGCCATCGGTGGCGACCTCTACGCCATCCACCCCACACCCGACAGCGTTCGGATGATGATCGCCGACGTGCGGGGGAAGGGACTGGGCGCGGTCCGAACCGTCAACAGGCTGCTCGGCGCCTTCTACGAGGCCGTGGCTCACGTCCCCGGCTTGACCGATGTGGTCGACCGTTTGGAGGAGGTCATGCAGAGGGTCGATGCCGAGGAGCAGGAGGGCTCCGAGTCCTTTGCCACCGCCGTTGTCATCGACGTCCCCAACGACGGCTCCGCCCTATACGTGATCAATCTGGGACACCCCGCGCCGCTCCTCCTCCACCAGGGCCGCGCGAGTCCGCTGGAGCCGTCTGCCCCGTCCCTGCCCCTGGGCCTGGGCAGCCTGGGCCGTACCCGGGTACCGGTCGATCGGTTCGCCCTGCCGCACGACGCGACCCTGGTGCTGTTCACTGACGGCCTGGTCGAGGCACGCGACCACCACGGCACCTTCTACAATCCCGTGCCATTCCTGTCCCGTCCCCTCCCAACGGACCCGGGTGTGATCCTGGACGCTCTCATCGCCGATCTGACCCGGTACACCGAAGGACGCCTGGACGACGATGCCGCCCTCATGGCCGTTACCCGCCGGCCGGACGCGTCCGACGGCACTCACAGAACTCGCTCCGGCACCTGAGGAGTGGCCCAGCAGTGCCCGGCACTCTACTGGGCCACGACGGCGGTGTGATGCCCTTGAACCGACACCGTAGATCCTTGACTTCGCAGCCTTGCATGATCAATGTTGGACTGCGACTTCGGCGGCTACGATGATCAGCCCAAGCACGAGGTTGACGCCCCCACGGACGCCACCGCGAGGTGAGAGGCACCGGCCCGGACGGCCGCGGCGCTGGCCCAGACGACTCACTTCCACATACACGCCGGGCAGGTGCACGGCGCCCGGGTCGATCTCGCCGGGCTCGACCAGTCCAGGGCGTTTAGGCCATCCTTTGTGGGCTTCGCGGGCGGCCGCGGTCCACAGCCGGTGCAGCGGCCGGGTGGGCAGGCCCAGGGCGCGAGTGACGCTGAAGGCCCCGTGCGAAGGGCCTGCGGCCGGGGAGATCGGTGCCGGCGGCTGGCAGCGCCTGGCCGCGTCCTCACCGGTCGACCCGTTTCCCAGGCTCATGTGCCCCGGATGTGCCCTCTGGGGCACGTCCCCGGCAGGGGCTCGTCATTGCCAGCCATCCGTACGGGCGTCCGTCTCCACTGTCGTAGGAGTACTTCGCCGCCTGCTGAGCAGCGTGGCGATTGGCAGGGCCGCTGCCAGCCCGCTGAGTAGGATCGCGGCGAGCGCCCCGAGGATGGCGGGCTGGTTGTCGAAGGCGATGCCGATCGCGGCAAGCGCGGGACCGGCATTGCGCACCGACGCGACGCCGCCCATGGTCGTGCGGCGCACGGGCGAGCCCGTGGCCAGCAGCGTTCCTACGGCGAAGGCAATGGCCGAGAGCAGGAACCCGGCGAGGAGGGAGAGGGAGCCGAGGAGCGCGACGAGGCCCCGCCAGTTGCCGAGCAGCATGCCCGCCAGCACGATCAGGAACGTGACGTTGGAGACTGCCGCCGCCGGGCGGTGCCACGACCCTGCGGTGGGCTCGGCGTAGCGGCGTATCAGCAGGCCGATGGCGAAGGGTACGAGTTGCAGCAGGGCCACGGTCCGCACCAGTGCTCCCACGTCGAGGGAGACGCTGGTGCCTACGTCGGCGGCGGTCAGGAGGCCGTTGACGGTGGGGGCGAAGGTGATGCTGCCGACGGAGGCGAGCAGCACCTGCATCGCCGCGCCGCCGACGACGTCACCGGTTTGCACCATGGCGAGTTTCGCCCCGAAGGGGCCGCCCGGGGAGGCGGCGACCAGGATGAGCGCGATGAAGGAGGCGGAGGGGAGGCTGAACAGCGCGCCGATGCCCCAGCCGAGCAGCGGGACGACCACCATGTTGGCGGTCAGCGCCAGCAGCAGGAGCGGGACGTTGGCGAAGACGCCGCGCAGTGCCGATACGGTGGCGCCCAAGCCGGCGGCGAACATGGTGGCCGCGATGAAGATGACGGTGACGGCGTTGAGCACCAGGTGCAGGGTCTCCATCAGCCTTCCCCCGGGCGGCGAAGCATGTGGGGACGGCGCCGGGGCGGCTCGTCGCCACGCTGTCAGTCGTGCAGGGCGCCGAGCCAACGCAGGGCGGTCAGACTTGGCAGGAAGCAGTACTCGCCTCCTCGGGTGACGACGAACCGCGGCAGTGGGGCAAGGCGCAGGCGCAGCGGCCGCCGGGGAATGGTGAAGCTGTCGGAGCCGTCGTGGGACCCGGTGACGGGGTCTTTGGCGTTGTTCGCGCCGAAGAAGACGCCGTCGTTCATCCACTGCGACTGGACGAACTCGAACTGCCGCCCCGGACGCGCGCCGATGAAAGCGAACATCAGGCCGCGGTCGGCTCCGTCGTCCTCCAGTACCCCCTCGGGCAGTGGCGGACCGTAGACCGCGCCGCGCCGGATCATACGGTGCAGTCGCACCACTCCTGCCACCGCCGCGTCGCGGGGGTTGGCCCGGCGGATGTGGCAGCCGCCGGGTGTCGTGAATCCCGCCGGATCGTCGCTCTCGTACAGGAAGGTATTACGGCGGTGCGGGTCGGCACCGAGCGCGGGTTCATCGCCTTGCGGCGCCAGCGCCAGGGGAGCTCCACTGCGCCAGCGCCCCATGATCTTCGCGGCGATCAGTTCCTCGTCCTCAGGTCCGGTGGAGTTGTCCTTCAGATAGCGCCGGAACTCGGCGACCTTCTGATGGAGCTTGCGGAAGACCGCGTAGCTGCCGTTGCGGCCCAGCACGGTGGGCTGGGGGCTCTGTATGCCGCCGAGCTCGTCCCGGTAGCCGAGGACGAACTCACCGGCCTTCAGCGGCACTTCCAACTGGTTGGATCCCGGTATGCCACTGCCTTCGACGGCCGGATGGCTGACCCCGTCGCGATAGCCGAAATGCTCGGACTCGGTGGGCAGCGCGTAGCAGTCCTGCCGCCATATCGCCGTCACGCCGGACAGTTGGTCGTACGCCGTGCGGGCCCGGTCGACGGCCGCCCCCAAGTGCGCGGGGTCGGGCGCGACCGCTGTGAGCACCACGTGGACGTCGGGGCTGCCCAGCGGCGCTTCCCAGTGCTCCGGGCTTACCTCCGCCCGGCCAACGGGCCGGGATCCTCGTCATGGTCACGGCCGTACACCCGGCCGCGCAGCAGCTGCTCATCGCCGTTCATACCGTCCAGCCTTTCAGCCGCCACCGACAACACGGGCTTGCCCAAAACCACCCCGGGACTTACCCACGCCGCCTACTCAACTCCCTGCTCCTGGCACTCACGCTCCTCGCCTTCGGCCTGCCGTTGGACGGCGACGGCCCGACTCTGGGCGCCCGAGGGCGCCTGCGTAGCCGGTCACGCGGGCAGGGTGGGACTGCCCCCCGCCCGCCACCACACGGACCAGCGCCGCGCTGACATTATCCACGTCAAGATCCGGACTCTGGCGCAGGCTTCGTGATGGCGTCGTCCAGTGGACCAGTCGTCAAGTCTCGTTCGTCGGCGGTAGATATCTCCGTGGTATCCGGACGCCCTGGAGATGGCCGTCGACGTCGTGGTCCGCGCGTTGCGGTGGGCGAAGTCCACCGCAACGCCCCTCGGGAATGCGCGAGATCACTTCGCGGAGGTTTCAGCCTCCTGCGCCGCGATCTGAAGCGCGAGGAGCTTCGAGTAGAAGCGCCCGTCGCCGACGGACAGCGAGATCATGAGCCAGAGGCGATCGATGCCGCAGTCGCGCCACAGCAGGCCGTACTCGCGGTCCTCGCCCACGTCGGCGAAGGCGCCGAGCTGATCGGCGATGTCGTCGCCGAGCACGTGGCGCACAATCGTCGGCGCGCCGTTGTAGCCGGTGGCGAAGATGACAAGGTCGCCGTCGAGAACTCTGCCGTCGGCGAGCTGAACACCCGTCGCCGTGAGGCGCTCGACGCTCCCGTGCTCGAGCGCGATCGTACCGTCGGCGATCAGCTCGGATGCGCCGGCGTTGTAGTAATAGCCCGTACCGTTCAGGCCATAGATGAGGCCGAGAGCGCCCTGGCCGCCTGGACCGTCGTTGAGCTCGAATCCCGCGGCGGTGAGCGACTCGAGCAGCTCGCGGTCTGCGGCATTCGCGGTCTCACGCTGCTGTGCGCCGAAGTACTCGGGCAGGGCCCCCATCGGCGTCGCCGCGTTGACGAGATCCGCGTCCTCGACGGCGTACCGGCCGCTGACATGATTGCCGTGCATGACCTGATGGAACGTCTCCGTGTTCATCACGAGAGTCCCCGAGCGCTGAATCATCGTCACATCGGCGCCGTGCTCGGCCAGGTCCTGCGCGAGATCATGCCCGCTCACTCCCGAGCCGACGACGATCGCCTTCTTTCCGCGCCAACCCTGGTGCCCCTTGTAATCGACGGCGTGGATGAGGGTGCCTTCGAACTCGTCCCGTCCCCGCAGCTCAGGCAGCCGCGGCTCGGCATTGATGCCCGTCGCGAAGACGAAATGCCGCGGCGCGAGGTGACGGCGGGTGCCATCGGGACGAACGACGTCCATGCCCCACGTGCGAGTCGTCTCATCGAAGCCGACCTTCTCGACGCGCGAACCCGTCCACACGTTCAGGTCGAGAAGAGTCGCGTAGCACTCGAGGAAATCGGCGAGCTTGTCCTTGGGAGTGAACTTCGGCCAGGTGGGCGGGAACGGGAGGTACGGGAAGGTGTCGGATTCGAGGGGCGTGTGCAGAGCCAGTGAGCTGTAACGCTTGCGCCAGTTGTCGCCGACGCGATCATTCTGCTCGACGATCAGAGCGCGGATGCCCAGAGCACCGAGGCGCGCGGCGAGCATCAGACCGTTGTGACCCGCGCCCAGGATGACGACGGCGGGATCGCCGTTCATGAACTCGGGGTCGCGCTGCTCCGCCCAGCTGGCGCGGTCGAATCGCGGGCCGTGGACGCGACCGGCAGGGCGGTCGGCTCCGACGCGCTCGGTGTGCGAGTCGATCGCGTCGAGCACGAGGACGAAGGCGGATGCCTCCCACGCGCCTTCGCCATTCCTGGCGAGATACACGTAACCGTTGCCGTTGCCCATCGCGTTCGAGAAAGTCAGGAACGCCTCGGCGGAATCCTCGGTCGTGGTCGGCTCGGTACCCGCGCGGACGGCGAGCTCGCGAGGCGCAGCCGTATCCTCGCCCCCGAGCAGCGCGATGATCTCGTCGCGGCCGACGCCGTTGCGGAAATCCCACGAGAGCGCGAGCAGGTCGCGCGCGACGGCGTCCGCCCGGAAGAGCCCCGCGAGGGTGTCGGCATCGCGCGAAGCGATGGCTTCGGAGAGCGCAGTGAGCCAGAGCGACACGGCCTCGACACCTGCGACGTCGCGGACAGGAGCGGTGGCCTGGACGGCGATATCAGTCATTGATGATGGTCCTCCGAAAGTGAAACGGATGCGCGTCTGCCGCGTACCGCTGTCGTGTGCGGCGGTACGCGCGCGACTTTGCGTCCATCGTTCGCCAGTGCGTGCGGCGGCACCGTGCCACTTTGGGACAGACGGGTCGGCTGTGAGCGAGACGATGGGCGACGCGAGCTACTGCGCGGTGTAGCCGCCGTCGATGAACAGGTCGGCGCCGGTGACGTAACTCGCCTCGTCACTGGCGAGGTAGAGCACGCCGTAGCTGACCTCGATCGGCTGCGCCGCGCGCTTCATCGGCGTGGCCTCGCTGAACTCGCGATTCGACTCCTCGCCCTCTTCCTCCGCCATGTGCGTCATGACAAGACCGGGGGAGACGGAATTGACCCGAACGCCGCGGCCCGCATACTCCATCGCGGCCGCGCGGGTCATCATCTTCACGGCACCTTTGGCGGCTTGGTATGAGAATCCGCCCGGATTGCCGACCGTGCCATTGATCGAGCAGGTGTTCACGATCGCGCCGCCACCGCTGCGCTCGATGGCGGGGGCGCCGTGCTTGATGCCAAGGAACACCCCCTGCTGGTTGATCGCGGTCATGGTCGTCCACGCGGCAACGTCTTCGTCGGCGACGGATTTCATCGTGCCGACGATGCCGGCGTTGTTGATCAGGATGTCGACTCGGCCCCAGCGCTGCTCGGCAGCCGCGATGACGGCCTCCCACTCGCCTTCTTCCGAGACATTGAGGTGCATGTAGTGCACGTCGTGCCCGGCGTCCCGCAGCTCGGCGGCAACCGACTCGCCGACCTCGTCGAGCACGTCGGTGAGGAGGACCGACGCTCCCTCGGCGGCGAACAGTCGGGCGTGCGATTCGCCCTGCCCTCGCGCGCCACCTGTGATGATCGTGACCTTGTCCTGAACCCGGCCCATGCCGCTCTCCGATCCGTGTTGCGTGTCTGGGATCCGCACGGATCCCGGTTGCCAGGGGACACTACCGGCGTGAGCGAGCCCCTTTCTGTCCCAGATGTGGACAGTTGGACTCGGCGAAGAGCGCCATTCCGGGCCTGTCTCACGGAGAATGGCGCCGAAGTGCGAGGGAGCTTGATACGGACACAGGGCTACGCGGGAAGACCGTGATGGTGACGGGAGTGGCGTCGGGGCAGGGGTTCACGACCGTTCGCGCCCTTCCGGCTGAGGGAGCGGCGTCACGGCCTCGTCGCTCTGGTGGAAGGACGGTTCGGCGCGCTGTGGCGGGGCGCCCGGAGCGCTTGCGGTCGGACAGGGCAGCCAGTCGGTTCCCGGCGAACCGGTTGCGCCAGGTGCGGACGGTGTCCAGGTGCAGCCCGGTCTCCCGGGCGATGCGGGCGGTGATGACGAGATCCGTGGCCGTCGAGCATGCACGTGACAACATCCGCGCGAACTGTCTGTGTCCTGGTGGTGTGCGGGCGCCGATGGTCGCGGATTACTTCGCGGCGGATACACGGCGTTGTGGCGTTGTCCCAATTTCGGACAGTTCGCGGTGACGATCAGTTCCTAGCCTTGCCGGCATGATCTCCGAATCGAACGTCGTCGACGGCCCGCACGACGCACACGCTCGCCGCAACGCCAACGGGCGGCCTATTCTTCCCGGCGGATACGGCCGCTCGGCCTATCACGTCGGTCGGACCCCGACCTATGCGGTGCGGGGCGAGGGCTGGCGGCTCTGGGATGATTCGGGTCGCGAACTCATCGACGCCAATGGGAACTTCACGACCCTGATCCACGGCAATGCCCACCCCGAGATCGTCGAGGCGGCCGGACGCGCCATCTCGCAGGGATCCGCCTGGGGTATCCCCAACCTTCCCGAGTGGGACCTCGCCGAGGCCATGATCTCGCGCTTGCGCGGGCTCGGCCAGATCAGGTTCACGAACTCGGGCACCGAAGCCGTGATGTCGGCGATCCGAATCGCGAGGGCGGCGACGGGGCGCGACGGAATCGTGATGACCAAGGACGGCTACCACGGCTCGTCGGACACAGTCCTCCTCACGAGCGGGCCGTCCCGCGGTGTGCCGAGCGCGGTCGAGAAGGACGTGAGCCTCGTCCCTCTCAACGACATCGACGAGCTGCGGCGGGTGTTTGAGGCGTCGGACGAGACGGTCGCGGCGATCATCCTGGATCTCCTCCCCAACAAGGCAGGGCTCGTCGGTGTCGACCAGCAGTTCGCGGCTGAGGCGCGTGCGCTTGCGACCAAGCATGGAGCGCTTCTGATCATCGACGAGGTGATCAGTCTTCGCCTCAGTGTCGGCGGGCTGAGCGGGATCTACGGCATCGTCCCGGATCTACTCACCGCGGGCAAGGTTATCGGCGGCGGCTTCGCGATCGGTGCGGTCGCCGGGCGGGACGAGGTCATGGACATCCTCGACCCGTGGAAGCCGGGCAGCCTGGCCCACTCGGGGACCTTCTCCGGCAATCCCGTCAGCGTCGCTGCGGGCGCCGCCGCTCTGCGGCTTCTCACCGCTGAGGAGATCGACCGCATCAACGCGCTCGGCGATACGGCGCGCGAGCGCGCGTCGAAGGAGCTGGAGCCGTTCGGCTGGGAGGTCAGGGGGCGTGGATCGTTGTTCCGTGCGTTCCCGAAGGGAGCGCGAAAGGTCGCGGCCGATCTGCAGCAAGCATTGTGGTGGGCGGCGTACGACCGCGGTGTCGTGCTCTCGTCGGCGAACCTCGCGGCGCTGTCGACGCCGATGGATGCCTCGGTGGTCGAAGATCTCACCGACCGCTTGATCGATGCCGTCGCGCACGTCTCCGCTGCGACGAGCTGAACAACACAGCTCTTCGCGGCACCTCGTCGATCACGTACGAACGACGCAATCAGGAAGGTCATCACGCATGCGTCTTGTCACATATCTCAATGACGGCTCCTGGCGCGCGGGGGCGATCATCGATGGTCACGTCGTCGACGCGGAGCGGGCCCTCGTCGCGGCTGGCCGCGACAGCATCGGAACCGCACCGACGATGCGCGCGCTGCTCGATGTCTACGGCGCAGATCTCGATGCCGTCGCTTCCGCGATTGCCGGCACGCCCACCGGCAGCGCCGCCGACATCGGACCGCTCAATGAAATCACGCTCGGCCCGGTCGTCGCCGACCCGGAGAAGGTGCTCTGCATCGGTCTCAACTACGGCGATCACGTGGCCGAGACAGGGCGGTCGCTGCCGCAGTACCCCGACGTATTCACGAAGTTCCCGGGCACGCTGATCGGCGCGAACGACGCGATCGGCGGTCTCGACGTGACCGAACAGCTCGACTTCGAAGGCGAGCTCGCGATCGTGATCGGACGCGAGGCCAAGAATGTCTCGGCCGACGACGCCACGAGCGTGATCGCCGGAGTCTCGATCCTCAATGACATCACCGCGCGAGACCTGCAGTACCGCGGTACCCAGTGGGTCGTCGGCAAGTCTGTCGACGGCACCACACCCGTCGGCCCCGATCTCGTGACCCTCGACGAAGTCGGCGACGTTCAGGCCCTCGACATCTCGACCCGTGTCAACGGCGCTGTGAAGCAGCACTCGAACACACGTCACATGATCTTCCCGGTGGCCGAGATCATCGCGTACCTGACCCGCACGATCACCTTGAAGCCCGGCGACATCATCGCGACTGGCACTCCCGACGGGATCGGTGCGAAGCGCACACCCCCGGAGTGGCTGCGCAGCGGCGACGTCGTGGAGGTCGAGCTCCAGAACGTCGGGACGCTGCGCAGCGTCGTCGCCTAGGAACGACGAGAGCCGGGGGCCTGTCCCACCTTGGGACAGTCGCCCGGCAGGTGTCGTTCCTAGGCTCGACGAGAGCATTGAAGACGGTGCGGAGCATCCCGCCCAAAGAAGGAGATACAGGCGATGACGAACGAGGCGCAGCAAGCCTTCGTCGCGAACGTGACCGAACGACGCAAAGGCGCGCACCCCACCGTCCCGCACATCATCGCGGGCGTGGAGTATTACGACGGTCCGCTCATCGAGCGCCGCGACCCCAGCCACCCCGACGTGATCGTGAGCGCCTGCCACGACGCGCCGGATGAGCTTGTGCACAAGGCTGTCGAGGCGAGTCGCAAGGCGCAGAAGGAATGGGCGCGCGTGCCCCTCGCTGAGCGCATCGAGCGAGTCAGCCGCGCCATCCCGTACATCGAGGCGCACATCGAGGAGTGGGCCGTCCGGGTCGCGCTCGAGATCGCGAAGCCGTATGCCGGCTCGCGCGCCGAGGGCGCCGAGGTGCTCGATATCGCCAAGTTCTCGACCAAGTACGCTTCGGCTCCGGGTGCCTTCGAGGATGCTCGCGAGACCGACCCCGCGGGCTTCGCGAACGACTCGGTTCTGCGTCCCTACGGGGTCTTCGGCATGGTGACGCCGTTCAACTACCCGATCGTGCAGGCGGCAGGTCCGACGATCGCCGCGCTCATTGCCGGCAACGGCATGGTCGTCAAGACCGCAGCCGATGGTCCGTGGTCGGGCCACGCGGTCTATGAGTTCTGCGAGGTCATGAACCTCCCCGTCGGCCTCGTCAACATCATCCATGGTGCAGACGGCCCCGGCCGGGCACTCGTCGCCTCGGACCTCGACGGCATCTGCTTCACCGGCTCCGTGGCCGTGGGCCGCTCGATCATCCGCGACTATGCGGCAGGCCCGTACAGCCGTCCCGTCATCGCGGAGATGGGCGGTAAGAACCCGGTCATAGTGACCGATGACGCAGACCTCGAGGAGGCGGCGAAGGGCATCGTCTTCTCGGCGTTCGACATGAGCGGCCAGAAGTGCAGCGCACTCTCGCGCGTGCTCGTGACGCAGGGCGCCCACGACAGGCTCGTCGAGCTCGTGAGCGAGCGTGTGAAGGAGCTCAAGAACGGCGATCCGATCGATCCCACGGTCTTTGCGGGGCCTGTCGTTTCGCCGGAGGCAGTCGACCGCTACAACAAGATCGTCGACGTCGCGAACAGCGCGGGCTTCCGGGTCGAGACCGGCTCGACCAAGGGCGAGGGCTATCTCGTTCCGGCGACGGTCATCTCGGGTGTTCCCGCCGCGCACGATCTCGCGACGGTCGAGCACTTCCTGCCGGTCTTGACGATCAGCGAGGTTCCTGACTTCGAGACCGCGCTGAGCGTCGCGAACGACACCGACATGGGACTCACCGCGGGCATCTACACGGGCGATCTCAACGAGGCGCGGACGTTCCTCGCCGAGGTCGAGGCCGGTTGCGTCGACGTGAACGTCCCAGGTCACGCGACCACCGGCTGGTGGCCCGGGCCCCAAACGTTCGGCGGGTGGAAGGGCAGCGGATCGACCGGAAAGCAGGCCCTCGGCAAATGGTACGTGGGTCAGTTCGCCCGCCAGCAGGCACGTAAGCTTCCTCGCGAGCTGGAACACCTGCTGACGTACTGAGCCGACCCGTTGCCAGGAGGGAGCCTACGATGACATCGATCGCACAACCGTTCGATCACGCCCCGGTCGTGCGCGTGGGCGCGGTTCCGGACGCGCAGATCCATTCGCTCCGGGAGCAGTTCATCTCCGACCCGCTCGCGACGGATCTGAGCAATCTGCGGCCCGTCATCGCTCGCTCCTGGCAACGCAGCCTCGCATGCAACGTCGGCACGAATGCGAGCTTCCTCGAAGCGTCGGAACCGCGCGCCGACGAGCAGCTCCTGCTCGCGGCCGGGCCCGTGCTCACCTATCTCGAGCGGCTCAGCGTGGACATCGGCGGGTCCGTCATACTGGCGGATGCCGATGGCACGCTCGCCGTATACCGAGGCGATCTCGGCGAGCGCCGCAAGGCGGAGCGCATCTTCCCGACTCTCGGGGGCCGCTTCAGCGAGGACGTCGCGGGGACCAACTCCGACGGCACCGTGCTGGAGGAAGGCTCAGCGGTACAGGTCTGGGGCCCGGAACACTTCAACGAAGCGCTGCAGAACAGCTACTGCACGTCGGTGCCGATCCGGGATCCTCTGCGCCGCTCGATCCGCGGCGTTCTCAGCCTCATGCTTCCCGAACACATCGCTCGCGACACGGATCCGCGGTCGGTACTGATGACTGTGCACGGCGCGGCCGCCGACATCACACAGCGGCTCGCCGACCGGCTCGTGGCTCGCGAGCAGGCGCTCATGTCGGAGTACGTGCGCGAGGCGCGCAAGCGGGGTGCCGAGGCGGTCATCGCCATGGATGAGAGTACGACGATCGCCAGTCGCCAGGCGCTCAGCATGCTCGATCAGAGCGACTTCTCCGTCTTGTCGGCGATGGCGCGAGAAGCAAAGCGGGGCGAGCCGACGCAGCATCGGATCAACGTGAGCGCGGGGCACGAGGTCCTCCTGCAGATTCGGCCGATGGAGCTTCCCGAGTTCGGCTCCAGAGGCGCAGCCATCATGCGCGTGCAGGTGCCGCGTGAGGAACGCCGGCGCGCTCTGCCGGGCGCCACGTCGGTGCCGCAGGTCGAGTCCTTCGAGGGGATGATCGGCACAAGCCGCTCGCTGCGACGTGCATTGGACGCGGCGAGCACCGCGGCGAGTCGACGCATGCCAGCGTACATCGTCGGTGAGACGGGCACGGGGAAGAAGAGCCTGGGACAGGCGATCGCATACCGGATGTCCGACGAGGTCGTCGTCTTCGATTTCGCTCGGGAGAGACACTCCGCCGACGTGATCGAGGAGATGGACGCCGCGCTCGCACGAGGCGAGGCCGCCGTGTTGCACCGCGTCGAGCGCGCCTCCGCACCCGTCCGCGATGAGCTCGCGGCTCTTCTCAAGATCCTGGAGCAGCCGCAGCTCGTCCTGACCGTGGGCCACGTCTCCGATGAGATCTTGCCGATTCTGTCCGGTTTGCGCGGTATCGAAGTGTCCATGCCCGCATTGCGCGACCGTAGGAGCGACATCCCTGAGCTGACGGAGCACTTCCTGCGCAACAGCGATGGTCATGTGCGTCGGCTCTCCACGAAGCTTCGCGACGCGCTCGTCGCGGCGGACTGGCCGGGCAACGTCGGTCAGCTGCGTGAGCTCGTCGAGTCGATCTCGTCGCGGGCGGAACTGGAGGAGGCGCGGCTCGCCGATCTCACGGATGTGCAGCTGCGAGCTCTGAACACTGCTCGACTCACGCGGCTCGAGGAGGTCGAGCTGCAGCAGATCCGAAGCGCTCTCGCCGAAGCGGGCGGGAATCGCGTGAAGGCGTCTGCGCTGCTCGGCATCGGCCGCTCGACGCTGTACCGCAAGATCGAGGCGTACAAGGGACGCGGGTTCAATCTCGACCTCGGCTAGCGCGGATCCGCATGTCGCCGATGCGTGACAGGGTGCCCCAACATGGCACAGTCCCGGGGCGGGTGCGGCGCTGAGGATCACATGAAGCCGCTCTGGGTGGGAGCGGTGAACATCGGATCGCGCCGCCGTCACCTACGGGTGCGGTGGGCCCAGCACACATCCGGTGAGTGTCAGCGTCGACCGCGCTCGCCCGCGAGGAGCAAGCATATGAATGACAATCCGAAGACCAAAACGGTCCCGTCGCCCGAGCGCGTCGACGACCACGACGTCAGCCCGGCGGGGAGCTATCAGCTTCGCGGTCGGATGGGGACTGTGGGGCTCCTGTTCACGGTACTCGCATTCACCGCGCCGCTCGGCGTGGTGTTCGGCTTCGTCTCCGTGAATATCTCCTTCGGTATCGGCGTCCCGATCGCATTCATCGCCGTCGCGGTCCTGATGGCGCTCTTCGCGGCAGGGTTCACGGCGATGACCAAGGCAGTGCCGCGCGCAGGCGCCTTCTACACCTACATTCGCGAGGGGCTCGGACGCCCGGCCGGCCTCGGCGGGTCGTTCCTGGCGCTCGTGACGTACGGCTTCAACGTGGTGTCGTGCATCGTCGTCTCCGGGATCTCGGTCAACAACCTCCTGCGCGCCTTCGCAACCGGCCTCGACACCCCGTGGTGGCTGTGGAGCCTCATCATGTTCGCCGCGGCGTGGATCCTCAGCTACTTCAGCGTGGAGCTATCGGCGAAGGTGCTCTCGGTGATCCTCGTCATCGAGGTCACGGTCGTGTCGATCTTCGACATCGTGATGTTCGTCAACGGCGGCCCGGAGGGGAACTCCGTCGAACCGTGGAACCCGGCGAACCTCATCACGCCGTCGATCGGCGTGCTACTGCTCTTCAGCATCGGCGTGTTCAATGGCTTCGAGGCGACCGCCGTCTATCGCGACGAGGTGCGAAAGCCGAGCGTGACGATTCCGCGCGCCACGTTCATCGCCGTCATCTTTCTCGGTGTGTTCTACGCGATCTCCGCGTACGGCCTGATCCTCTCCGCGGGCACATCGAACGCTGTCGACGTCGCGGCCGGCGATCCCGCGGCGATGATGCCGAACGCGCTCATCCAGTACCTCGGCGTCTGGGCCAACCAGATCGTCTCGGTCCTCATCGTCACCAGCTACTTCGCCTCCGGGCTGTCGCTGCAGAACATCCTGTCGCGGTACACCCACTCGCTCGCCGTCGACGGGATCTTCCCCCGCTCGATCGCCAAGGTCCACGACAAGCACGGCTCGCCGCACCGTGCGGCTGTCACTGTGGGCGCTGTGCTGCTCATCGTCATGATCGTGCTCATCGCAAAGGGGGGCGACCCGAACGGCCTGTATGCCGCGGCCGCTGGCGTCGCCTTCTACGGCATGCTCCTTCTGCTCGCATTCACCGCGATCGCGATCATCGTGTACTTCCGTCGCAATTCGCACGGCATCTCGTTCTGGCGCACGCTCATCGCTCCGACCGTCGCCCTGATCGGAATCGGCTTCGCCCTCATCACGGCGTCGTTCAACATGGAGCTGCTCGTCACGGGCGGGCCGGTCCTGCTGACGATCCTCCTGCTGATCCCGTATCTGTCGATCATCGTCGGCGTGATCACGGCGGTCGTCCTTCGCCGCCGTAACCCCGACACCTACCAGCGCATCGGTCGTGCGGTCGACTGAGCAGACCGCCATCTCACATGCCTGTCTCATCTTCGCTAAAGGAGCCATCCCGTGCCCGACACCGCCACGCTGCTTATCACGCCGCACCAGTTCCCCGATCTGGAGCGAGAGAAGCGTCTTGCCGACGAGTTCGGTCTCGAACTCGTGGTCGCAGGCGACCAACAGGAGCTCACCGCCGCGATGCCACATGCGCGAATCGTCATGGTGACCCCCTACGGTCGCGTCGGCGCAGCGGAGTTCGCAGCGATGGAAGGGTGCATCGGGGTGGTGAGGTACGGGATCGGCTACGACAACATCGATGTGTCGGCTGCGAAAGAAGCCGGTGTGCCGGTGAGCATCGTGCCCGATGCCTCGACGGAGGAAGTCGCATCCCACGCCTTCGCGCTGGGGCTGGCTCTCACACGTCGGATCCCCGCGGGGCAGGCCGCGATCTCGGCGGGGAAGTGGGCGGGCGCGGTCCCCGCGGACCTTCCAGTTCTGAGCAAGCTGCAGGTCGGCGTTGTCGGTATGGGTCGTATCGGTCGCCACGTCGCGCGCTGGTGGTCTGCCGTGGGCGCCGATGTGAAGGCGTACGATCCGATCGCTCAATTCGACGATGTCGCGTCGGCGCCGGTCGACGAGATCATCCAGTCGAGCGATGTGATCACGCTACACGTACCGCTGAACGATGAGACGCACCACATGATCTCGCGCGACTCGATCGCACGTATGCGCCGGGGCGCTGTCGTCGTCAACGTGTCGCGTGGCGGTCTCATAGATGAAAAGGCGCTGGCAGATGCCTTGCGCGATGGGCATCTCGGTGGCGCTGGACTCGACGTCTTCGAGAGCGAGCCGCTCGCAGCGGATAACCCGCTTCGAGACGCACCCAACACGTTCCTGACGCCGCACTCGGCCTGGAAGTCGCGGTCGTCGCTCTCGGCGCTGCAGGACGGCGCGGTCCGCCGCTCTCGCAATCTGCTCGGCGGTGAGGAGCCTCCTGACCGCGTCGCGTGACGTTCGACCGCCGCGTCGGCTGATTCGACTGTGCCCCGAGAGCGTCTTGCTCTCGGGGCACAGTCATCACGGCTCGGGACTGAAGGCCCGCCGAAGAACGTCCATGCGGTGGACATGGCCATACAGGGCATGAAACCGACGTTCAGATTCTTGCTTGGCACAGCGGTACAGCGTCCACTGCAAGGCTCGGACCTTGTCCGAAGGACGGCCACCCGGTCCGGCGGGGTCCTCCTCCCCGCGGGCGGACCTTGTGTCGTCGACGGGTGAAATGAGGTTCTGGATCACTTTTGGTGCCAGAGCCACGGAGGGTCGCGGCGGCGTCCCGGACCTCGGCGACTGCCCGGAGTCGCTCAGACCCGGCCGGGTGCCGGCGGGCGCAGACGGTCCCTGATCACGCGTACCGCCGACTCGGCGTTGTCCACGGTGATCGTGAACGTGTGGCCGTCCCACAGGCGCAGCACGACGCCCTCGCCACGGCGTACGACGACCGCGGTGCCCTTCTCGGGCCGCCAGCGGTAGCCCCAGCCGCCCCAGTGGCGCGGGGTGACGTGGGGGACGAACTCGGCGCCCGCCACATGGGCGAGCGGGATGCGCCGGCGCGGCAGGCCGATGTGGCCGCAGCGCACCTCCAGAGTCTCCTTGTCGACCTTGAGCGCGACGTGGACGAAGGCGAGGGTGCCGAAGAGGACCAGCAGCCCGGCGGCGATACAGCCCACGACGGACATCACCAGCGGGGCGATCCCGGAGCTCCAGGCCGAGTCGACGGCCAGTTCGATGCCGAGCGCCAGGCAGGCGGCGCCGACGAGCGCCAGCAGCCACTGGAAGCGATTGGTGGCGCGGCCCGTCCAGACCTCGGGGTGCGACCCGTCCTCGCTGCGGGATTGGTCCCTCATGTCAACGAGGTTACCCAGGTTTCGTCCGGCGGGTAGCGCGTCGCACACGGGGAGTGTTCCACTCCGGCTCATTCGTGCCGGGTGTGTCCTGCGGGTGACCTTGGCTCAGCGGGCGGGGATGGCGGCCTGGAGGAGGCGGCCTTCCGCGTACGCCAGGGCCGGCGCGGGCAGTGCGCCCTCCCGTCCGTTGAGCAGCACTGTGACAGTGCCGTCGGCAGGGGCCTGCGGCTCGGGCCGGGCACCGATCCGGCGCAGGGCCTGGGCGGCGACGGCCCCCGCCGAGCCGTGCAGGACCAGCGGCGGGCGGTCCGGCCGCTGCACGGCGGCCCGGATGCGCTCGGCGACCAGCTCGTAGTGGGTGCAGCCCAGGACGACGGTCGTCACGTTCTCGGGGGTCAGCCCGGCGGCGGCGGTGACGGCCTCGTCGATCGCCGCCTGGTCCGCGTGCTCCACGGCCTCCGCCAGGCCCCAGCAGGGCACCTCCGTGACCGGCACGCCGTCGGCGAAGTCACGGATGAGCCCCTGCTGGTAGGGGCTGCCGGTGGTGGCGGGCGTCGCCCAGATGGCGACGGGACCGCCGCCCGCGGCGGCCGGCTTGATCGCGGGTACCGTGCCGATGACCGGCAGGTCCGGTTCGAGGCGGTCCCGCAGGGTGGTCAGCGCGTGCACGGTGGCGGTGTTGCAGCCGACGATCAGGGCCTCCGGGCCGTGGGCGGCGGCGGCCTCGGCGACGGCCACCGCGCGCGCGGTGAGGTCCTCCGGAGTGCGTGGACCCCAGGGCATGCCCGCGGGGTCCAGGGAGAGCACCAGATCTGCGTCGGGTCGCAGGCGCCGCACCGCGGCGGTGGCCGCCAGCAGCCCGATTCCGGAGTCCATGAGCGCGATCTTCACCCGGCCACGATAGACGATCCCCTCGTGACGGCCGGTCGGGTGGGGCAGACTGCGGGGGTGAGCGTGATCGTGTGGACCGCCGTCGCATCACTCGCCGCCTGGCTGTGGCTGCTGCTCTGCCAGGGCTTCTTCTGGCGTACGGACGTCAGACTGCCGCCCGGGGCGGATCCGGCGCCGGACGACTGGCCGGCCGTCTGCGTCGTGGTGCCCGCGCGGGACGAGGCCGCCGTGCTCGGCGGGAGCCTTCCGTCGCTGCTCGCCCAGGCGTACCCGGGTCGGGCGGAGGTCTTCCTCGTCGACGACGGCAGCTCCGACGGCACCGGTGAACTGGCCCGCGAGCTGGCGCGGCGCGTCGGCGGGCTGCCGCTGACGGTGAGCTCGCCGGGCGAGCCGCCCGCGGGGTGGACGGGCAAGCTGTGGGCCGTGAAGCACGGTATCGGCCTGGCACGCGCGCGTGGCCCCGAGTACCTGCTGCTGACGGACGCCGACATCGCCCACGCCCCGGACAGCCTGCGCCGTCTGGTGGCGGCGGCACGCGCGGGGGGCTTCGACGTCGTCTCGCAGATGGCCCGGCTGCGCGTGGAGTCGCTGTGGGAGCGGCTCGTCGTACCGGCGTTCGTCTACTTCTTCGCGCAGCTGTACCCCTTCCGTCGGATCGGCCGCAGGGGTGGGCGGACGGCGGCGGCCGCGGGCGGCTGCGTGCTGCTGCGCGCCGAGACGGCCGAGCGGGCGCGGATCCCGGACGCGATCCGGCACGCGGTGATCGACGACGTGGCCCTCGCCCGGGCCGTCAAGGGCAGCGGCGGGCACATCTGGCTGGGCCTGGCCGAGCGGGTGGACAGCGTGCGCCCGTATCCGCGCCTGCACGACCTGTGGCGGATGGTCTCGCGCAGCGCCTACGCGCAACTGCGCCACAGTCCGCTGCTGCTGCTCGGCACGGTCGCCGGGCTGGCGCTGGTGTACCTGGTGCCTCCGGTGGCGCTGGTCGCGGGCCTGGCGGCGGGCGCCGGGGCGGCGGCACTGGCCGGTGGCGCGGCGTGGGTGGTGATGACGGCGACGTACGTGCCGATGCTGCGCTACTACCGCCAGCCGCTGTGGCTCGCTCCGCTGCTGCCGTGCACGGCGTTCCTCTATCTGCTGATGACGGTGGACTCGGCGGTGCAGCACTACCGGGGCCGGGGTGCGGCCTGGAAGGGCCGCACCTACGCGCGTCCGGACGCCATTTCCGAGGAGGGCTGACCGCTCACCGGCGGCCTGCCACCGGCCTCGGCCGGCCGCTCACTTGCGGCCGGGCGTCCAGTTCATGCCCCAGCCGTAGGCCTGGTCGATCGTGCGCTGCGGGCTCACTCCGCGCGCGGGCACCAGGTAGCGGGCCTCGCGCTGGACGACCAGGTCGCCTCCGGTGTGGGTGATCAGGGCGAGCGCGCACACCGTGGAGGGCACCGTGCACTCGTCGAGGGAGAAGTCGACGGGGGCGCCGTGCTGGGGCTGGAGCGTGACGGTGGCGTGCAGGTCGGCGAAGGAGCGGGCGCCCTCGTAGATGGTCACGAAGACGAGGATGCGGCGGAAGTCGTTCTTGTGGTCGAGGTTGATCGTCAGGTTCTCGCCGCTGGCCACGGCGCCGGTGCGGTCGTCG
>NZ_MUBM01000240.1 GCF_002154505.1 Streptomyces carpinensis
CCGCGCCCATCCACGACCGGCGCAGGATGCCGGTCGTGGATGGGCGCGGCGATGGACGCGACGCCCTCCCAGGTCTCCTCCACGTCGGCCGCGTAGCCCCGCGCGCGCGTGAGGTCGAGGATGCGCTCGAAGGCCTCCACCTCGCACACCGTCCGGTCCGTGAACGCCTTGCGGTCGGCCTCCAGCGCCTCGCTGTGCGCGACGGGGTCGTACGCCGTCAGGACCTTGCCGAGGGCCGTGGAGTGCAGTGGCTGCATGGCCCCGATCTCCAGCACCTGCCGGCTGTCGTCCGGCCGGAAGACGTGGTGCACGATCAGCACCCCGTGCTGGTGCAGCACCCCCAGGTAGACGCTCTCCCCGCTGGATCGCGCCAGGTCGTCCGTCCACACCAGCGCGCGTGCCCGCAGCTCGTGCACGTCGAGGTACGTGGTGCCCAGGCGCAGCAGTTCCGCGCCCAGCTGGTAACGGCCGGAGGCGTCGTCCTGCTCGACGAACCCCTCCTGCTGGAGGGTGCGCAGTATGCCGTGGGCGGTGCCCTTGGCGAGGCCCAGGGATGAGGCGATGTCCGACAGTCCGAGCCGTCGTTCGCCGCCCGCGAGCAAGCGCAGCATCGCGGCCGCCCGTTCGAGCGACTGGATGTTCCGTGCCATCGCCGTCCTGCCTCCGTCCCCTTCGACCGCCGGCGGTCCGAGCTCATCTCCGCCGTTCGGCAATGTCGAACACTACCGGTCCATGTCGACTCTCCGCTAATGGTCGGTCGACACCTGTTACGTGCCGGGCCTCCCGGAGGCGGCCCGGCCGTCATCCTCGTCCGGGTGGTGGACGCCCTGACCATCGGGTGCCGGACACGGCTACCCTTGCGGCGTGCGCCCTCCTCGGGAAGCTCCGGTGTGAGCTGTCGCGAACCACCGGGGAAGGCGCAAAGCCGACAGCCGTCGCACCTCAAGGGAGCCCCTTCATGGCCTCGTTGCCGCCGACCCCTTCCGCCGACAGCCGGACCCGTGTGTCCGCCCTCCGTGAGGCGCTCGCCACCCGAGTGGTGGTGGCCGACGGAGCGATGGGCACCATGCTCCAGGCCCAGGAGCCCACGCTCGAGGACTTCCAGGACCTCGAGGGCTGCAACGAGATCCTGAATCTCACGCGGCCCGACATCGTCCGTTCGGTCCACGACGCCTACTTCGCGGCGGACGTCGACTGCGTGGAGACCAACACCTTCGGCGCGAACCACACCGCGGCGGCGGAGTACGAGATCTCCGACCGGGTGTACGAGCTGTCCGAGGCGGGCGCCCGCATCGCCCGCGAGGTCGCCGACGAGTACGCCGCCCGGGACGGCCGCACCCGCTGGGTGCTCGGCTCCATCGGCCCCGGCACCAAGCTGCCCACCCTCGGCCACGTCGGTTACCCCACGATCCGCGACGGCTACCAGGCCAACGCCGAGGGCCTCCTGGCGGGCGGCGCGGACGCGCTGATCGTGGAGACGACGCAGGACCTGCTGCAGACGAAGGCGTCGGTGCTGGGCGCCCGGCGGGCCATGGAGGCCTCCGGGGTCGAGGTGCCGCTGCTGGTGTCGATGGCGTTCGAGACGACCGGCACCATGCTGCTCGGCTCCGAGATCGGCGCGGCACTGACCGCCCTGGAGCCGCTCGGCATCGACATGATCGGCCTGAACTGCTCCACCGGCCCCGCGGAGATGAGCGAGCACCTGCGCTACCTCACCCGCCACTCCCGCATTCCGCTGCTGTGCATGCCGAACGCGGGACTGCCGGTGCTGACCAAGGACGGCGCGCACTTCCCGCTCGACCCGCAGGGCCTGGCGGACGCACAGGAGAACTTCGTCCGCGACTACGGTCTGTCGCTGGTGGGCGGCTGCTGCGGTACGACGCCGGAGCACCTGCGGCAGCTGGTGGAGCGTGTGCGGGGCCTGGCTCCGGTGGAGCGCAGCCCGCGTCCGGAGCCGGGTGCGGCCTCTCTCTACCAGACCGTTCCCTTCCGCCAGGACACGTCGTACCTGGCCATCGGAGAGCGGACGAACGCCAACGGGTCGAAGAAGTTCCGCGATGCGATGCTCGAGGGCCGCTGGGACGACTGTGTGGAGATGGCCCGGGACCAGATCCGCGAGGGCGCGCACATGCTCGACCTGTGCGTGGACTACGTCGGCCGCGACGGCGTCGCCGACATGGCCGAGCTGGCCGGACGCTTCGCCACCGCCTCCACGCTGCCGATCGTGCTGGACTCCACCGAGGTGGAGGTCATCCGGGCCGGCCTGGAGAAGCTCGGCGGCCGTGCGGTGATCAACTCGGTGAACTACGAGGACGGCGACGGCCCCGAGTCCCGGTTCGCCCGCGTCACCCGGCTCGCCCAGGAGCACGGCGCCGCGCTGATCGCGCTGACCATCGACGAGGAGGGCCAGGCCCGTACCGTCGAGCGGAAGGTGGAGGTCGCCGAGCGGCTGATCGCCGACCTGACCGGCAACTGGGGCATCCACGAGGAGGACATCCTCGTCGACTGCCTGACCTTCACCATCTGCACCGGCCAGGAGGAGTCCCGCAAGGACGGCCTGGCCACCATCGAGGGCATCCGTGAGCTGAAGAGGCGGCACCCGAAGGTGCAGACCACCCTCGGCCTGTCCAACATCTCCTTCGGCCTGAACCCGGCCGCGCGGATCCTGCTGAACTCCGTCTTCCTGGACGAGTGCGTCAAGGCCGGCCTGGACTCCGCGATCGTCCACGCCTCCAAGATCCTGCCGATCGCCCGCTTCGACGAGGAGCAGGTGCAGACGGCCCTCGACCTGATCTACGACCGGCGGTCCGAGGGCTACGACCCGCTGCAGAAACTGATGCAGCTGTTCGAGGGCGCCACCGCCAAGTCGCTCAAGGCCGGCAAGGCCGAGGAACTGGCCGCGCTGCCCCTGGAGGAGCGGCTGAAGCAGCGGATCATCGACGGCGAGCGCAACGGGCTCGAGGCGGACCTCGACGAGGCGCTCCAGACCCGCAGGGCCCTGGACATCGTCAACGACACCCTGCTGGACGGCATGAAGGTGGTCGGTGAGCTGTTCGGTTCCGGGCAGATGCAGCTGCCGTTCGTGCTGCAGTCCGCCGAGGTCATGAAGGCCGCCGTCGCCCACCTCGAACCGCACATGGAGAAGACCGACGAGGCCGGCAAGGGCACGATCGTGCTGGCCACAGTGCGCGGCGACGTGCACGACATCGGCAAGAACCTCGTCGACATCATCCTGTCGAACAACGGCTACAACGTGGTCAACCTGGGCATCAAGCAGCCCGTCTCGGCGATCCTGGAGGCCGCCGACGAGCACCGGGCCGATGTGATCGGCATGTCCGGACTGCTGGTGAAGTCCACGGTGATCATGAAGGAGAACCTGGAGGAGCTCAACGCCCGGGGACTCGCCGCGCGCTACCCGGTCATCCTGGGCGGTGCCGCGCTGACCAGGGCCTACGTCGAGCAGGACCTGCACGAGCTGTACGAGGGCGAGGTCCGCTACGCCCGGGACGCCTTCGAGGGCCTGCGGCTGATGGACGCGCTGATCGGCGTCAAGCGCGGGGTGCCCGGCGCCAAGCTGCCGGAGCTGCGGCAGCGGCGGGTGCGGACGACCGGCGTGGAGACCGAGGAGCAGCGGCCCGAGGAGGGGCACGTCCGCTCCGACGTGGCCACCGACAACCCTGTCCCGGAGCCGCCCTTCTGGGGCACCCGGGTGATCAAGGGCGTCCAGCTCAAGGAGTACGCGTCCTGGCTGGACGAGGGCGCCCTGTTCAAGGGCCAGTGGGGGCTGCGCCAGGCCCGCACCGGTGCCGGGCCGACGTACGAGGAGCTGGTGGAGACCGAGGGCCGGCCCCGGCTGCGCGGCCTGCTCGACCGGCTCCAGAGGGAGAACCTGCTGGAGGCGGCCGTCGTCTACGGCTACTTCCCGTGCGTGTCCAAGGACGACGACCTGATCATCCTGGACGAGCAGGGCAACGAGCGCACCCGCTTCACCTTCCCGCGCCAGCGCCGGGGCCGCCGGCTGTGCCTGGCGGACTTCTTCCGGCCGGAGGAGTCGGGGCAGACCGATGTGGTGGGCTTCCAGGTCGTCACCGTCGGCTCCAGGATCGGGGAGGAGACCGCGCGGCTTTTCGCGTCCGACTCCTACCGCGACTACCTCGAACTGCACGGCCTGTCGGTGCAGCTCGCCGAGGCGCTCGCCGAGTACTGGCACGCGCGCGTGCGGGCCGAGCTGGGCTTCGCCGGGGAGGACCCGGGCGACATCGAGGACATGTTCGCCCTGAAGTACCGCGGCGCCCGTTTCTCCCTCGGCTACGGCGCCTGCCCGGACCTGGAGGACCGCGCCAAGATCGCCGCCCTTCTGGAGCCCGAGCGGATCGGTGTCCACCTCTCCGACGAGTTCCAACTGCACCCGGAGCAGTCCACCGACGCGATCGTGATCCACCACCCGGAGGCGAAGTACTTCAACGCACGCTGAGACATCCCCCGAGACGGCCCTGAGACACCGCCTGGGACACCTCTTCGGAGCCCCTCGGCGTGAGGGCCGGGGGTGCGCCCCGGGCCCGTCGTACGCGTACCCGGGCACGTCCCGGGGCGCCATCCACGAGAGGCGCCCTCGGGGACTCTGAACAGGGGATGCCTCGCGCGGCGGGGTCCGAAAGAGGCGTTTGTCCCTTCCACGTCGTACACTGGTCGGTCCACTGCAGGCCGGTTCCCCATGTGGGAACCGGCCTGATCGTCCCTCAAGGAGGTACGCCGGATGACCAGTACGGTCCCCGCGCTCGGCACCCGTACGGCCGAAGGCTCTGCCCTGCAGGCCGTGCTCCTCGACATGGACGGAACCCTGGTGGACACGGAGGGCTTCTGGTGGGACGTCGAGGTGGAGGTGTTCGCAGCCCTGGGCCACAGGCTCGACGACGCCTGGAGACACGTCGTCGTCGGCGGCCCCATGACCCGCAGCGCCGGCTTCCTGATCGAGGCCACGGGCGCCGCCATCACCCTCGCCGAGCTCACGGTGCTGCTCAACCAGGGCTTCGAGGACCGCATCGACCGCACCCTGCCGCTGATGCCGGGCGCGGCGCGGTTGCTGGCCGAGCTGTCGGCGCACGAGATCCCCACCGCCCTGGTCTCCGCCTCCCACCGGCGCATCATCGACCGGGTCCTGACCTCGCTCGGCCCCCAGCACTTCGCTCTGTCGGTCGCCGGTGACGAGGTGGCGCGCACCAAGCCGTACCCGGATCCGTATCTGCTGGCCGCCACCCGCCTGGGGGCGGATCCGGCCAGGTGCGCGGTCGTCGAGGACACCGCCACCGGTGTGGCCGCGGCCGAGGCGGCCGGCTGCCGCGTGGTCGCCGTGCCCTCCGTCGCGCCCATCTCCCCGGCGCCCCGGCGCACCGTGGTCACCTCGCTGGAAGAGGTCGACCTCCCCTTCCTGCAGGGCCTGATGACGTATCTGGGCTAGGCCCTCTCCGCAGGTTCCGAGGCTCTCTCCCGGGCCCGTGTGTGCCAAGGTCCCGGTCCGCAGCGGCTCCAAGGCCCTGACCCGCGCGATGCCCCAAGGTCCTGACCCCTGCACCGGGCCACACGGCCGGTCCAGCCGGCGGATGGCCAGAACCCGATGCCTGCGCGTCGAGTTGATAGTGTGACGTTCGTCACTCATTGGGGGGTCGACAGGAGTGGCGGAGTGTGCAGTTCCCCCCTTGCGCGGCACGGGCCGGGCGCCTTTGTGTCCTGATTGATGAGAGGCTGCACGAATCATTCCAGTGGCGCGTTTTCAGTGCGTCCACACCTGATTCCGCTGCGTGATGGGGGCTCAACTCCGGTGGCCGCGAACCCTCCTGTGGGCGCGGACTAATCTCGTCGCGAGAACATCGCCCCCACCCCCGTGAACGGCCGCGCCAACCCTGCATGCCGGATACACGGACATGACAGCCCCTGGAGAAACTCGAGCATGAACCGCAAGACTTTGGTGCTGCCGGCCGTGGCCGGTCTGCTCGCGCCGGTACTCGCCGCCTGCGGCGGGTCCGACAGCGGCAGCAAGAGCGGCGACGCCATCGTCGTCGGCACCACGGACCGGTTCACCGCCACCCAGGACGCCCCAGCGCCCGTCGACCCGGCGTACGCCTACGACGTCGGCACCTGGAACATCCTGCGCCAGACGGTGCAGACGCTGATGATCCTGCCCAAGGGCGACGGCGACCCCGTGCCCGAGGCGGCCGAGAAGTGCGGATTCACCGACAGCGGCAACGAGCGCTTCGCCTGCACCCTGCGCGACGACCTGAAGTTCGCCAACGGCGACCGCGTCACCGCGGCCGACGTGAAGTACTCGATCGACCGGGCCCGCGCCATCAAGGCCGACAGTGGTGTGGCCGGCCTGCTGTCCACCATCGACACCGTCGAGACCCAGGGCGACCGCGAGGTCATCTTCCACCTCAACACCGCCGACGCCACCTTCCCGTACAAGCTGTCGACGCCGGTCGCCGGCATCGTCAACCCCAAGGACTACGAGAAGAACAAGCTGCGCGACGGCTTCGCGGTGGACGGCTCCGGTCCCTACACCATGAAGGCCGACGTCAAGAACGGCGAGATGGTCGACGCCGTCTTCACCAAGAACCCCAACTACAAGGGGACGTTGCAGCTCAACAACGACAAGGTGGAGATGCGTTCCTTCGCGGACGCGGACGCCATGGGCAACGCCCTGAACAAGGGTGACATCGACGTCATGACCCGCACGATGTCGCCGGAGCAGATCCAGAAGCTCTCCAACGCGAGCCAGGGCAACGTCGACCTCGTCGAGATGCCCGGCCTGGAAATCCGCTACCTGGCCTTCAACACCAACGCCCCGTCGGTGAAGGACAAGGCCGTGCGCCAGGCCATGGCCCAGGTCGTCAACCGCAGCGAACTCGTCTCCAAGGTCTACGGCACGCAGGCCGAACCGCTCTTCTCGCTGGTCCCCGCCACCATCACCGGCCACTCCAACTCGTTCTTCAACAAGTACGGCGACCCGAGCGTGTCCAAGGCCAAGTCGCTGCTGGCCAAGGCGAACATCACCACCCCGGTGAAGCTGACGCTGCATTACACGACGGACCACTACGGCCCGGCCACCAAGAAGGAATTCGAGATCCTTCAGCAGCAGCTCAACTCCAGCGGCCTGTTCGACGTCAGCATCGAGGGAACGCCCTGGGACAAGTTCCGCCCGGCGGAGCAGAAGGGCCAGTACGACGTCTACGGCATGGGCTGGTTCCCGGACTTCCCGGACGCCGACAACTTCCTGGCGCCGTTCCTCGACAAGGACAACTTCCTCGGCTCGCCGTACACCAACGGCGAGATCCGCAACACCCTGATCCCGCAGTCCCGGCGCGAGGCCGACCGCGGCTCCTCCAGCCTGACGGACATCCAGGACATCGTCGCCGGCGACGTCCCGGTGCTCCCGCTGTGGCAGGGCAAGCAGTACGTCGCCGCCCGCGACGACATCACGGGCACCGCGTACGCCCTCAACTCCTCCTCCACGCTGCAGCTGTGGATGCTCGGCCGCGGCGTGAGCGGCTGACGCCACACCGTCCGTACGACGAGGCGCCCCTCCCGGGACTCCCGGGAGGGGCGCCTCGCGTCGTGGTCGTGAGGAACGGCTGCGGCCGCGCCCGCTCGGCCCACCGCTCCTACTGCGCGCCGGGCCGCACCAGGCCGCTCTCGTACGCGTACACCGCGGCCTGCACGCGGTCGCGCAGCCCCAGCTTGGTCAGCACATGCCCGACATGCGTCTTGACCGTCGTCTCGCTGACGAACAGGTCCGCGGCGATCTCCGCGTTCGACAGCCCGCGCGCCACCAGCTTCAGCACCTCGACCTCACGCTCGGTGAGGGTGTGCAGGGTGTCCGGCACCGGCTCGTCCCCGGACGGCAGATGCGTGGCGTACTTGTCCAGCAGCCGGCGCGTGATGCTCGGTGCCAGCATCGCCTCGCCGGCCGCCACCACACGGATCGCCTGCACCAGCTCGTCGGCCGGAGCGTCCTTCAGCAGAAAGCCGCTCGCGCCCGCGCGCAGTGCCTCCACCACGTACTCGTCGAGGTCGAAGGTGGTCAGCACCAGCACCTTCGCGGGGCCGTCCCGCCCCGGCCCGGTGATCTGCCGGGTCGCCTCCACGCCGTCCATCCGCGGCATGCGGATGTCCATCAGCACCACATCGGGCTGCAGGGCCCGCACCTGGTCCAGGGCCTGCAGGCCGTCTCCGGCCTCGCCGACGACCGCGAGGTCCTGCTCCGCCTCCAGGATCATCCGGAACCCGGTGCGCAGCAGTGGCTGGTCGTCGACCAGTAGGACGCGGATGGCCACGTGAGTCTCCTTCGCTGGGCCCCTACTCCGGCCCCATTCTGCCCTGCACCTGCCAGGCAGCTCGGTCCAGGGGCAGCGGCAGCGGGTAGGGCGGGGGAGTGCCCCCGAACTCCGGGCAGTGGGCCCGGTGGTCGCACCAGCCGCACAGCTTCGTGGGGCGCGGGCGCCAGTCACCGGTCTCGGTGGCCAGCCGGATCGCCTCCCACAGCGCGAGCAGCTTGCGCTCCACCCGCTCCAGGTCGGCCGGGACCGGGTCGTACGTCAGCACGTCCCCGCTGCCCAGATACACCAGCTGCAACCGCCGCGGCACGATCCTCTTCAGCCGCCACACCACCAGGGCGTAGAACTTCATCTGGAACAGCGCGCTCTCGGCGTACTCCGGCCGGGGCGCCTTGCCCGTCTTGTAGTCGACGATCCGCACCTCGCCCGTGGGCGCCACGTCCACGCGGTCGATGATCCCGCGCAGCCTGAGCCCCGAGTCCAGCTCCGCCTCGACGAACAGCTCCCGCTCGGCCGGCTCCAGCCGGGTCGGGTCCTCCAGCGTGAACCAGCGCTCCACCAGCTGCTCCGCCTCCGCCAGCCAGCGGGCCAGCCGCTCGCCGTCCAGGTCGTCGGCGAACAGCTCCACCAGCTCCGGCCGCGACTCCCGCAGCCGGTCCCACTGGCCGGGGATCAGGGCCTTGGCCCGGGGCGCGGTCCGCTCCGCGGCGGGCGCGTCGAAGAGCCGCTCGAGCACCGCGTGCACCAGCGTGCCCCGCGTGGCCGCCTCGCTCGGCTTCTCCGGCAGCCGGTCGATCACCCGGAACCGGTACAGCAGCGGACACTGCATGAAGTCCCCGGCACGAGACGGCGACAGCGAGAGGGGCGGCGCGGCCACACGCACCGACGCGCCCACCTCCGTACCCGCGTCCTCGCCGTCGGCCTGGGTGGGGGCGGTCGTGCCGGCGCCGGCACGA
>NZ_MUBM01000241.1 GCF_002154505.1 Streptomyces carpinensis
CAATAACAACAACAACGGCGGTGGCGGGAACAACAACAACAATAACAACAACGGCTGAACTTCACAGTCCGGCCGGGTGGTTCAAGGCCCACCCGGCCGGACTGTCGCGTGGCTGTGTGCGTTTGGGTTTCTCTGGACTTCCCCGTGACGGCCACGGACGTCTTGCCGAGCCGCAGACGGCCGGGCTGTCCTGGCGGTTGGGCCGTCCAGGCCAAGGCGGGGCGCTGGTGATTGCGAGCTTATCCGGCGAACCTGGCCGTTCCGTTCCAGAACTGTCGCGGCCTTTGTCGCCGGGTCCGACGGGGCCGGCCTGCCGGGTTAATCGGTGGCGTCGGCGCAGACGTCCAATGCTTGCAGGGGGGCGTTCGGCTGGCTTTCCTTCATGGCGTCGATTACCCATGCGATGAGCGCGGCGCTCTTTCCGTCGGAGCAGTCAGCCGCCGTTTTGCCGTTGTTGTTGTTGTTCGTGCCGGCGCCGTTGTTGTTGTTATTGTTGTTGTTGTTGTTCGTGCCGTTGCCGTTGTTGTTGTTGTTATTGTTGTTGTTCGTGCCGCCGTTGTTCAGATTGCAGTTGATGTTCTGATTGCCGTTGATGGTGTTGCCGTCTCCGGCCTGTCCGATCGGGGCGCAGATCTGAATGAGTGCCGGGCTGCCGGGAAGTGAGGGGGAGTCCCCGTCGTCTTGGGCCTGGGCGCCGCCGGCGCTGAAGAGAACCGCTGCCGCCGCGGCGGTGCTGATCGCGGCAAACCGCTTGGTGAGCTTCACTCGAGCGACCTTTCGTCGTCCCTGGTGCAAAATCCTTGAGCGTCAGCGGACAGGATGGCGACGGCAGGCGTTGAAGGGTCACGAGGCACGCTGCGGCGGCCGCCTTTTCCCTCGTATAGCCCCGGAGATTCGCGTCGCCTACCAGGTCGTGCAACGTGCAAGAGGTTGTTCTCTCTCGATGTCCGCAGGTGTGCGTGCGGCTCGCCGCGGTGGGGGAGAGGGGGCCGTTGCCCGGCGCGCTGCTCGCGGGTTCGCCGCCCGGTGCGGCGGGGCCGGTGGCTTGTGAGGGGGGCGGGCGGTTCCGCAGGCGCCGTGCAGGGGCGTCAGGCGACGGGCGACGACCAGCGGGACGAATGCCGTGATGATGATGCCGACGCGCAGGTGGTGGAACCGGTCCCAGCGGCCGATCTGCTGCTTCCGGTCCGCCGGGGCGCTGTCCCGGGTCCGCTGGGCGACGCGGGAGTTGATCGGGACGAGCAGGGCGATCGGCATGAGCACGCCGAGGACGAGCGGAGCGGTGGCCGTGGCGACCAGCCCCGCCCCCGTGTCACCCCACGCCGCGACCGCCCAGACCGCGCCGAGTGCGACCGAGCCGATGTATCACAACGGCCGTCGCCTTGCCGAGGGGGCGGGCTGCGTCGCTGCGGGCTGCGAGGCCGCCGTTGTCCGGCAGCCGGCCGAGGATCGCCTTGTTGAAGGCCGCCCCCGCGAACTCGACGCCCACCATCAGGCCGACGGCCGCGACCGTGACGCGGCGCCGGATGCGCCACAGACAGGTCCCGAGCGCGGGCGGATCGCCCCGACCGCCCATGCCGAGACGGGGAGGGCCACACCGGCCGGTTTCTGGGCGAATCGTGCCCGCTCGAGCCTCTCCGCGGGGCGAACAGGCGCAGCTCTACGCCGCTTACCGGACCTGGTGCCAGAATCAGGGGCCCTGGGCGGTCTCGTCACGGGCCTTCGCGGCTCGGGTCCGTGAGGTGGGGGGAACGCGCTGCCGCTGCGGGCGCGGGGCCCGCCCGGCCGGTGGCCGGCGGGCAGTACGGGGCAGCTGCCGGGCCGGCGACCTCGCGGCGGCTGATCCGGGCGGCTCGGCAAGGACGGCGGGCGGCCTCTGCCGCATCCCTCCGCCCGCCGCGCGCACGGGCCTCGAACGGTTGCAAAGAACCGTCCAGCCGGTATATTTCTCGGCGGTCGCAGTCCCGGGCTTCAATAGGGGTAGGGCATGGGCGCGCTGAAGGGGAGAACGGCACTGGTCACCGGTGCCAGCCGGGGGATCGGCAGAAGCATCGCACTGAGGCTGGCGTGCGAGGGCGCTCTGGTCGCCGTCCACTATCGCGGCGACGCCGCCGCGGCAGCCGAGACGCTCACGGAGATCAGGGACAACGGCGGGCGTGCCTTCGGCATCCGCACCGAGTTGGGATCCCCGGAGGGCGCCGAGACGCTCTACGCCGGTTTCGACGCCGGTCTGGCCGAGTTCGGAGCGGCTCGTGGCCTGGACATCCTGGTCAACAACGCCGGGGTCAGCGGATCGGCGCGCATCGACGAGGTGACGCCCGAGCTCTTCGACAGGATCTTCAACGTGAACGCCAAGTCCCTGCTGTTCGTGGCGCAGTTGGGGCTCAGACGCATGCACGAGGGTGGTCGCATCATCAACGTCTCGTCGGCGGCCAC
Source organism: Streptomyces carpinensis (assembly GCF_002154505.1). Lineage (GTDB taxonomy): Bacteria > Actinomycetota > Actinomycetes > Streptomycetales > Streptomycetaceae > Streptomyces > Streptomyces carpinensis. The sequence goes on from NZ_MUBM01000241.1 coordinate 2,437, forward strand.
CCGCATCGCGTACCCGGAGTCCGTCGTCTACTCGATGAGCAAGGGGGCGGTGAACACCTTCACGCTCGCGCTGGCCAAGGAGGTCGGCGAGCGCAGCATCACCGTCAACGCGGTCGCTCCCGGGTTCGTCGAGACGGACATGAACCTCGCCAAGCGCCGCACCCCGGAGGCGGCGGCGCAGCTGGCCGGGTGGTCCGTCTTCGGCCGGCTCGGCAGGACGGGGGACATCGCCGACATCGTGGCCTTCCTCGCGTCCGACGCCTCACGGTGGATCACAGGCCAGTGCATCGACGCGTCCGGAGGCTCGCGTCTGTGACGCGCCGCCGGGCCCTGCGGCCGGGAAAAGCCGCTTTGGGCCCGCACGGGCAGCCCACGTGAGCCTCGCGCGCCGGTCGTTGCGTCCCGGCGCCCGGAATCAGTGAAGTGAGGGATGGAACGTGTCGAGTTCGTCATGCGGTACCCCGGGCACCGTCCTGGTCTCCGGCGGCAGCGGTTTCGTCGGCCGGGCGGTGGTTGAGGAACTGGCCGGGCGTGGCGGCGTCCCCGCGGTCCGCGTTCTGGCACGGCATGCTCCCGCCTCGGCGGGCGGCAGCGCGGTGCGCCACGCATGTGCGGACCTGACCCGGCCGGAGACGCTGCGGGGGCTGTGCTCGGGGGTGGGGGCCGTGGTCCACACCGCCAGCTATGTCGGACGCGACCGGGCCCGCTGCGAGGCGGTCAACCACCGGGGCACCGTCGCCCTCCTGGCGGAGGCGCAGCGCGCCGGCGTCGAGCGCTTCCTCTACATCAGCACGGCGTCCGTCTACGGCGCGGGGCCCCATCGCGGAGTGAGCGAGGACGCGGTGGTGCCGAAACCGGCGTCCGCCGCCAGCGGATCACGCCTGCGGGCCGAACAGGCCGTGCTCGAGGCGGGCGGTACCGTGCTGCGTCCGCATCTGGTCCACGGCATCGGCGACGCGTGGTTCATCCCCGCCCTCGCCCGCCTCCTCGTCCGTGTCCCGGCCTGGCCGTCCGGCACGGTGCCCCGCAGTTCGATGATCGCGGTGGGCGACCTGGCGCGCGGCGTCGCGGGCCTGGTGCGCACCCCGGGGGACACGGACCGGTCCCGGCTGTACCACGCGGCTCATCCCCGGCCGGTGCCGATGGACCAGGTGCTGCTCGCCCTGCACCACCACCTCGGCCTGCCGTCCCCGTGCGTCGGGGAGGTGTCCGCGGAGGAGCACCGGGCGCTGGTCGCCCGTGCCATGCCCGAACTGTCCGACCACCAGTACGCGTTGCTCACCCGGGACCACTGGTACCGCAGCGATCGTCTGTGGGCCCGGATCGGCGAGGACCCGGGACCGGGCTTCGCGGCACGGTTCGCCGAGGCCGCGCACTGGTACGCGGGCCACCTCGCGGGACGGGAACGGCTGGGCGTGCCGGGCGCGCGGTGAGCCCGGCAGTGCTGCCGGGCGGCCCCGGCGGCGTGTGCCGCCGGGGGGGGGCGTCCTACCGGGACTGTGCCGTCAGCTCGTCGTGCAGTTTCAGCGTGCGGCTCTCGCTCATGTCGACCGAGGCCAGCACGGAGGGAACCACGATGCTGGGCAGCAGGTGACGCAGCAGCGCGTTGACCCTCGCGGGGAGGTCCTGGTAGTCGCTCAGGGCCTGGGACATGGACTGGATGCCCGCGTACGTCCCCACGACGACGTCCGCGGTCTCGGTCGGCACGATGTGCGGCAGCAGTTCTCCCTGCGCCTGGGCCTTCTCCAGCCGCTCCTGGACGAGCTCCCTCCAGCGCACGAACGCGGCGCTGCGGTCGAGGCCGTCGGCGAGCTGGTCCATCGCCAGCCGTACCGCCGCCCGGACCATGGAGTCGGTCCGCAGACGGTGGGTGTGCAGCAGCACGGCGTCCACGACTTCCTGGACCTTGGAAGGGCAGTCGGGAACGACGAAGTCCTGGTTCTGGGAGCTGAGCACCTCCTGAGCCAGGTCCTCCTTGGAGGAGAAGTGGAAGTACAGCGCGCCCTTGGTGACGGCGGCTTCCGACAGGATCTCGGCGATCGTCGCCGCCTTGTACCCGCGCTCCTGGAAGACCTTGGCCGCGGCGAGCAGGATCGTCCTGCGGGTACGGACGGCTCGCTCCTGCTCCGCCATGTGCTCCTCCGTCGATCGGCGTGCTCGGGGATGACTCCGGTTGCAAACCATCCAGTCCGTATTTTAACAGGCCGGGATCATCCGCCGACAGGCCGTTCCGGGCACGCTGAAGGTCCGCCGGCCCGGGGCGGGGGGCGGCGCGGGCGCCGTAGTGGAACCGGCCGTCGGGCGCGGATCGCGCCCGACGGCCGGGGCGGTCGGGGGGCCTGGCCGGCCGGGGCCGGCCGGGGCCGGCCGGGCCGCGCGGTCAGTCGCTCGGCGCTGTTGTCACGGTCGTGCGGAAGACGGGCTCGCCGTCCTGGTGGCCGGTGACGAGGACCGTCTCCGGGTCGCCGGGTGCGGCCTTGGGCAGGCGCAGGGCGTCGATCAGACAGGGCAGATCCAGCTCCGCGTACTTGGTGAACTCGCACTCCAGGCCGAGCGGCAGGATGGAGGAGCCGCCCAGGACCGCGGTCGCCGCCTGGCGGGCCGCCTCGAGCAGCACCATGCCCGGAACGTGGTCGACCTGGTGGTCGAAGAGCACCGGGTGCCGGGTGTCCACCCGCAGTTGCCAGCGGTTCGGATCGCCGGTGGGGGAGAGGACCACGTCGGCCGGCGACAGGCGCCCCACGCTCTGGGGCGCCAGCGGGGCCGTCAGCGCAATCGGACGGTGCCCGGCGCCGAACACGCGCTCCGGACGCAGCCGTCGGTACACGGCCGGGGCGATGACGCTGAAGGATATCCGCCCCGCCGCGGCGGGCCGCCCCTCGCGCAGGACCGTCGTCTCGTAGCGCATGCCGGTCAGCCGCTCGCCGCGCTTCCTGACCTCCTTGCACGTGACGTCGAGGTCCAGGGCGGCGGGCGCCCGGCCGATCCCCAGCTCCTCGGGACACACCGTCAAGGTGAGTTCCTCCATGAGGAACTGGTGGCCGAAGGGGACGCCGAACTCGGCGTGGGCGAGCAGGGCGCCGGCCTGCCGGATCGTTTCGGCCGCGATCAGCGGGTCGTGGTGGCCCCCGTCCACGGGGGTGAAGAAGCTGTGGCCCCGCGGCCACTGGGCGGTCATCGCGAAGTGGGTGTCGCCCAGGCGCTCCCAGTCGGTGAGCATCACCTCGGCGACGGCCGCGCGGTGCACCAGTTCCCTGGGGACCGTGGTGGTCAGGTGCCCGTGACGCAGCGCCGCCGCCCAAAAGGGCGACAGTGCGGCTTCCGCCGTCTGCTCGATCGACGGAACCTCGAACCGAAACGTGTCCGTGGTCATCGCTCCCCCTGAACGAGATCGGAGATGGGGCTCTGCGGAGGACCCAAAAGATAGAGACCGCCCGGTTTGATTTCCAGAGGAAGCGTCGCCTCCGCCCAGGATCGTGCGGAGCTGCCGCCCGGGCCCGGGCGGCACGGTTCCTTCCGGTGGTTGTGTTCTGCGGCGTTCGGCCAGCTCAAGGCTGCCGCGAGCGCTCGACCGCCACCGGCCGCCCGTCCGGGCGCTTCTCGAGCGGCACTGAAGTCTCTCTGTAGCGCGGTGCCGCACGGTGGCCGCAGTGGAGAGGAGCGGACATGGGCGAACCGGGCGTTACGGGCCTCGCGCTGCGCATAGAACGCGGTCGGGCCGACGAGGAGGAGCTGGCCGCGCTCGCCGTCGTGCTGTGCTCGGTACTGGCCGGGCAGGAGGCGGCGGACGCCGGGCCGGAGCCGGCCGACGCCCCCTCCTGGCGGCGGCCGGAGCGGTCCGGCGCGGCCTATCGCTCGCCGTACTGCTGGCGGTAGCGCCATCGAGCGCCGGCCGCGGGGCCGGCAGGCACTTATCCAGGGCTGATTCATGTGCGCGCTGCCACCGCCCCTCTGTAAACCGCATAGACGGTTTGTTAACCTGGGGTTCCATTCCGGCCGCGCTCATGAGGGAGGAGGCATCGTGACAGTCCTCAATGACATTCCTCAGGTGTCCGCGGAGGTCTCGGGTGGCCGCGGGTGCGTCGCCGAGCTGCACGAGATCCGTGCGCAGGCGCTGGCGGGTCCCGGCGAGAAGGCGACGCAGGCGCAGCACGCCAGGGGCAAGCTGACCGCGCGGGAGCGGATCGAGCTGCTCCTGGACCCGGGTTCCTTCCAGGAGGTCGAGCAGCT
>NZ_MUBM01000242.1 GCF_002154505.1 Streptomyces carpinensis
CTGGCGAGGCACCTACTAGGGTATAAGGGGCAATCGTCCTAAACTAAACGCCCTCTGAGGTCGAGCAGAACCTGCTCCGCGCCTGCCCACAGGCGGCAAAGCTCGCTCTCCGCTGGGGCCTCGCTGATGCTTACCTCGCGGCCGGCGCGCTCACCGAAACGGCGCCCTTGAAATCGGTGAGCGTAAGCGTGGTTTGAATGTCGGGGTCGGACGCGAAGTGGATGGCCTGGTGGACGCGTACGATTCGGCCCTGCTTGTCGATCCATATGTCGGCGTCGATTGCGGTGGCGGGGCGCAGATTGCGCCCGACGGTCCTGTCGACCCTTTCGATGTCTTTCGGGGTAAGGCGGGCCGACACACAGACGTGCTGGCGGGTCGGACCGGGGCCAGGGCCGCACCGGCACCGGCCCCGCCACTTGAGAGCGGGCGTCCGAAGACCTTCACCCTCCCGGAGCGCCGGGAGAGCAAGAAGGTCGCCAAGTCCAATTACGATGCCCTGACTGCGGTGCATGCCAGGTGCGCCGAGTGGGAGGGGACCCAGCTTATGGTGAACAGACATGGCCTGCGCGGTGGATGGAGAACGGGAGCGCTCCTTATCGCCGTCGTCACGGGCGCTCCACTGCTGTCGGCCACACCCGCGGCAGCCGTGCACGGGGCTGTGCCCGGCGACTTCAACGGTGACGGTTACCGCGACGCCGTGCTGCCCGCGCCGGGGGCGAACGTCGCCGGCAAGCGGGGAGCCGGTGCCGTGGTCGTGCTCTACGGATCGAAGTCGGGGCTGTCGACGTCCCGACGGGCGACCATCACGCAGAACACCGCAGGGGTGCCGGGCACGGCCGAGCCGGACGACGGCTTCGGTGCCGCCACCGCGACGGCCGACCTGAACCGGGACGGCTATGCAGACCTGGTGGTCTCCACCCCGTACGAGGACACCACGGGAGGCGAGGACGCTGGCATGGTGACGGTCCTGTGGGGCAGCACGAAGGGGCTGACATCCGGTACCGACCTCCCGGCGACCACGCCGGGCAGGTACTACGGCCTCGACGTGGCAGCGCTGAGCACCGGTCCCGGTGCGAAGACCGAGGTGCTCGTCGCCGGGTACGAGGGGTCGATGCGCTTCAAGGGGCCGTTCAGCCGCAGCGGTACCTACGGCCAGGCCGTGCAGAACCGGGACACCGCTTCCGTCGGAAGCGTCGCGCTGGGCGATTTCGACCACGGGGGCTTCCCGCACGAGGTGGCCGTCACCGTCCGGCTGAGCGGGCTGAGCGGCGGCGAGGTGTACGTCGACCCCGTCTACGGCGGCGCACAGCAGATGGGCAACGGCCTGATCGCGGCCACCGGGGACATCAACGGCGACGGATACGCCGATCTCGCGGTCGGAGACCCGGACGATCCGGACAAGGCCGGAGCTGACGGTGCGCTCGGCGGCCGGGTGCTCGTCTGGTACGGCTCGGCGCACGGCATCGCGCGGGACGCGAAACCGGTGCAGCTGACCCAGAACACCCCCGGCGTCCCTGGTTCGAGCGAGAAGTGGGACAACTTCGGCGGCGCCCTCGCGGTGGCCGACCTGAACCGTGACGGGCTGGCGGACATCGTGATCGGCTCGCCGATGGAGGACACGGGCAAGAGGAACGCCGGGATGGTGACGGTCATCCCCGGCCGCCGCACCGGGGCCTTGGGCGGCGGCGCCTACGCCTTCATCCAGGACACCGCCGGCATCCCCGGCGCCGACGAGGCTGACGACATGTTCGGCACCACCGTGGCCGTTGGCGACATCAACAAGGACGGCAAGCCGGAACTCTTCATCAGCGCCGCGGAGGAGAACAACTCCACCGGCGCGGTCTGGGTTCTCCCGGGCGGTACCGACGGCCCCACCACCAAGGGCAGCCGCATGATCACCGCCCCGTCCGTCGGCTTCGGGCAGAAGGACAGCACCCTCCTCGGTGGCGATGGACTCCTTGGAGTCATCTGAACGGAACGCGTTCACTCGGAGCCGGGCACTCTCCACACGCGCATGCCGAGGGCCCGTGGAGGGGCGGGGCAGGTCACATCGGCGTAGTCGAGTTCGGCGACCGGCCGGAGGGGACGGCCACCCAGGAGCCGGCCCACGCCCGTGGCTACGCCATGAGCGAAGGGACCGGCGAGCGCGACGGCCGGGTAGCGGCTGTCAGGGCGGGGACTCGAAGCCCCACGACGCGACATCAGCGTCGCTCGCCGTCCACATTCGCCCTCGCCCCGGGCGCGCTCACCTGGACCGCGCACCCTGCGGCCCGGCGACCCTCGAGGATGACCGGGCGCTGATCGCGGTGTCCGCCGCCTCGAGCCGGTCGAAGTCCCTCGAGCCCCGCCCGTGCACATAGCGAGGGCGTGAACGGACGCGGGGCGGTTACGGGCCGGGCGGCGGGCAGATCTGATGGCCGCCCTCGCCGATGCGATCCCGTCTTCGCCTGCGCTGCTGCCCAGCCACTCGGCTGAGCGGCTCAGACCCCGAGCGAGGCGCGCACGGCGTCGATCTCCTCGTTCAGCGCCTCGAAGCGTTCGAAGCGCCGGTCGGCGCCGACGCAACTCATGTCGACCCCGCACGCGACCTGCCGCTCCCTCAGCAGCGGCTGATCCGGCATGGACACCGGGAAGGCCAGCGGGTCGAGGGTGGGGGTTCGCTCCAGCAGCACGTCGACGTCGCGGCGGCCGTGGCTGCGTTCGCCTACGGCGAGGAAGCCGTCGAGATCGTTGAGGTAGACCACGCCGGCCGCCAGCCCCTTGGCCCACTCGGTGAACAGGGCGGCCAGGCTGGGGGCCGCGCGGACCGCGTCCCAGGCGTCGGGAGCAATCTCGTAGCGCCAGATCTCGCCCTCGTGATCACCCGCCAGCACGAACGTGTAGATGAGGTACTCGAAGTGGAACAGCGGTAGTTGATGCCGCCAGGAGAACGGGACGCCGACCGACAGCGACAGGTAGGTGAGTGCCTCGTTCGCGTCGGCCGGCCAGGGGAGGAGCCAGCCGCGGTTGGGCAGCAGGCTGGCGGCGCCGGTGTGCGCCGTGCCGCGCACGCGCCTGGGACAGTGCCCGCGCCGTCCGCGAGAGGTGGAAGAGGTCGGGGGTTTCCCGAACCGGCCGTCGGCCGTGCGCCCGTGAGCTCGGCGACGCCGGGCACCGACAGACCGCAGCACCTGGGGCATGAGCGGTGGCCGCCTCTCGTCGCGGGCGGCGGTCCCTGCCACGACACCACACGCAGGACGATTGATGCGACGCCGCACCCCACGCGGCGCAGGTGAAGGAGGTCCCGATGGCCGTGAACATACCGCGACCGCCGTTCGACCCGGAGCTTGAGGCTGTCCTTGCGATCCTTGCTCGGGGGAACCTCAGCGGGTGCGGACGGGTGTTCCGTGGCGTGACCTGCCGCCTGAGTACGGGCCCTGGCAGACCGTGTACAGGTTGTTCCGGCGATGGCAGCGGCAGGGGGTGTGGGCCCGGCTGCTGACGCTGTTACAGGCGCGGGCCGATGACGCCGGGCTGATCACGTGGGAGGTCAACGTCGATTCCACGATCTGCCGGGCTCACCAGCATGCGGCCGGTGCCCGCCGGGACGGCGCGGGGCAGAAGGAGGCGCCTGGTGGTGTCGCCATCGAGCCCGACGACCACGGGCTCGGCCGGTCAAGGGGTGGGTTCACCACGAAGCTCCACCTGGCCTGCGAGCAGGGTCAGAGGCCGTTGTCGCTGTTCGTCACGGCCGGGCACCGGCACGACAGCCTGCAGTTCCAGCCGGTTCTGGAGGCCATCCGGGTGCCTCGGACCGGTCCTGGGCCGGCCGCGATCCCGCCCGGACAAGGTCCGGGCGGACAAGCCTACGGCTCCCGCGCGAACCGCGCAGTGACCCCGCCCGATCAGGCGGCGGGACACCGAATACGCCCGCCGAGGCGGTCTTCGTCCGTTGTCGTCGAACCCACCGTACGCAGCCGCACGCGACATCACCCAAGGCACCACCAGGCCGGCCGCCCGCGTGGGCCGCGTGCTCCCTGTCGGAGACCTGACCTGTGCCTCGCCGCTCCTTCGCCGAGTTCGTGCTGCACGGCCGTGCAAGAAGTTCCAGTAGACCGATGAATTTCCGCGCCCGCGGGCGTCTACAGGTGCAACAGTCCCGAGCAAAATGAGACCAGGAGACGAAAGTATGAGCACCAAGCAGACCACTCCGGCCAGTGGTTTCTCCTACAAGCTGACTCGAACGCTGGACGCTCCCGCGGTGAAGGTGTGGCGGGCATGGACCACTCCCGAGCAGTATGCCCAGTGGGCTTACGCCGCTGCCGGCTCCGTCGAGATGGACGTCAGGCCGGGCGGAGCGTGGAAGGCGACGATGGTCACCCCCGACGGCGGACAGTTCCCGCTGACCGGCTCCTATCTCGAGGTCGTCGAGAACCGCCTCCTGGTGGTCGGCATGGACGTATCTGGCAAGCCGGAGCCGGCGGCCATGACCATGGAACTCGACGAGCAGGACGACCACCACACGCACATCGTGCTCCGCCAGACCTGCGACACCGCCGAGGCACGCGACATGGCCGAGCAGGGCAGCACCATGCTCCTCGACAGTCTGAGCGCCTTCCTGGCCAATGGAACGAGGGACTGAACCCCGCTCACAGCTCACAGTGGGCTCTGGATCACGCGGCAGGCTGAAACACGCTCGGTCCCGTAGGCTGACCAACCGGCTGAGCAGTAGCGTCTCCGTCTTCACCCCGAGGTCCTCGGCCACCGAATTGATCGTCGCTCCCGGCCGCGACCGCAGCCGCTCGATCTGTTGCCCCCCATCGCAGCGCCGCCCCGTGGGGCCGACGCGGGGGTTGACCTTTCCGGCCCCACAGGCGCGGCGATGTCGGTCACGACAGCATCCCACCTGACCGGCAGTCAGATGGCGACCCGGTTGCCCTAGTTCCTTTCGCGCAGGGTGGCGTAAGCCGCCGCCGACGAAGCGCAGTTGACCTGTGGTTTCCCGGCGGGCACCGACAACTCCAGATGCTGCAGGACGCTGAACCCGTCCTCGTCCATGACGCCGTTCTTCTTGAGGTCTTTCAGCGTGCCGCTGACGACCGCCGCCAGATGCGGTCGGTCCTCGGTGCAGCGAGGCACCAGCGCGTCAAGAACCTGCTGGTATTGGCTGGCGGGCCGGCCGGTCCCGTCGAGGTCGGCGAGCATCTGTGCAGGCTCAGGGTCCGACGCCGCTGGACTTGGCTTGGCCTTTGCCAGGGGCTTCTTCGTTTCCGGCTGACTGCTGCTGGCAGGAGGCGACACGGCGGCTGACGGGCGGTCTTGCCAGCTGGCATCCTCCGACCCGGAGAGTGCGATGGTGGCGACCACTGGGACGGCGATCAGCACCGCAGCCCCGATAGCGACCTTGCCCCGCATGCTCAGCGGCTTCTTCGGCGCCGGAACGGGCTGCTGACTCACGATCCCCCCTGTACAGGCCGGGCGCCCTCTTCCCGGGCGCGGCATCGGGACCGTACACCTCACACGTCACTAGACTCCATCATTTTCTCCATGGCCGCCGGGGCCAACTAGCGACCGCTGTCACACCCGTGATGCCGTCTACGTGGAACGGGTCGGTGGCCCGCTGGACGGCCTGCTGCTCGACATCACCGACTGGAGGCAGGACGAGATCGACACCGGCGTCGCCTTGCCGACCGAGCTGGGGCAGTTTGGTGCGGGCGGCCGGGCCGTGTATGACCCGCGTCCCGGCGACTCGGGCCGCTTACGGTCGATGGCTTTCAGGTAGTACGCGTGTCCACCGAAATCGCTTGCTTCCGCACCATTGTGCGGTGCCTCGCGTCCCCTTACTGTTCGACTTTGCCTGAGTCTGTTTGATGTTGATTGGTCAGACGGTATGGAGGACGCAGTGCAAAGTAATCGGTTCGATTCCGGGGTCGCGAGACCCGGCCGCCGCCGGGGGTGGAGGGCAGCCCTCGCGACGGCCGCCACCATCGCCCTGTCCGCAGGCATGACCGCGCCCGCCATGGCGGCGGACGCCGACGCGCAGGCGCCCGCCGTCGCGGTCGCCGCCGGCTCCCCGGCGCATACGGTGAGTTTCGACGGCTACTCGTTCCTCGTCGACGGCAAGCGCACCTATCTGTGGTCCGGGGAGTTCCACTACTTCCGGCTGCCGAGTCCGGACCTGTGGCGCGACATCTTCCAGAAGATGAAGGCCGCCGGGTTCAACACCACCTCGCTGTACTTCGACTGGGGATACCACTCGCCGAAGCCGGGTGTGTACGACTTCAGCGGGGTTCGTGACGTCGACAAGCTGCTCGACATGGCCGAGGAGGCCGGGCTCTATGTGATCGCGCGTCCGGCGCCGTACATCAACGCGGAGGTCGACAGCGGGGGGCTGCCCGGGTGGATGACCACCAAGGCGGGGCGCAACCGCAGTGACGACCCGCAGTTCCTGAAGTACGCGGACGAGTGGCTGACCCAGATCGACCGGATCATCGCCCGCCATCAGCTGACCAACGGCACCGGGTCGGTCATCGCCTACCAGGTCGAGAACGAGTACTACAACGGTTCGGCCGCCGCCCGCTCCTACATGCAGCACTTGGAGGACAAGGCTCGCGCCGACGGCGTCACGGTACCGCTGACCGGCAACAACAACGGCACCTTCAACTCCGGTACGGGCGCGCTGGACGTCGACGGCCCGGACTCCTACCCGCAGGGCTTCAACTGTTCGAACCCCTCGAAGTGGAACGGCGTCCCCGACATCAGCTACGACCACCCGGCCGGCAAGCCGCTGTACTCGCCCGAGTTCCAGGGTGGCGCCTTCGATCCCTGGGGCGGGCCGGGCTACGACAAGTGCGCCCAGCTGATCAACGATCAGTTCGCCAACGTCTTCTACAAACAGAACATAGCCGTCGGCGCGACCGCGCAGAGCTTCTACATGACCTACGGCGGCACCAACTGGGGTTGGCTGGGCATGCCGGAGAACTACACGTCCTACGACTACGGCGCCGCGATCCGCGAGAACCGCCAGCTGGACCCGAAGTACTACGAGGACAAGCTGATCGGGTACTTCACGCAGTCGGTCGCCCCGCTGACCAAGACCGACACGATCAAGGCCACCCCGCCGGACGACCCGGCGGTCGTCGACACAGCCCGGATGAACCCCGACAGCAAGACGCAATTCCACGTCCTGCGGCACGGGAACTCCACGTCCACGGCGGTCGACAAGACCCACATCTGCCTGGACTTCAACGCCCAGCCGTCCGCGGACACCAGCTACACGTGGGACGACACCGACTCCGCGCTGCAGTACACCGGCTCGTGGTCGCACGTGGCCGACCAGAGCTACACCGGCGGCGACTACAAGCACACCGAGTCGTTCTCCGACAAGGCCGGTGACTCGGTCACCGTCCCCTTCGACGGCACCGCGGTCCGCTGGATCGGATCGAAGACCAACAACCACGGCTACGCCGACGTCTACCTCGACGGCACCAAGGTAGCGACGGTCGACGACTCCGGCGGCGAGAACCAGGCGGTCATCTTCCAGAAGACCGGCCTGACGCCCGGAGCGCACACCCTGAAGATCGTCGTCGACGGAAACCACAGTTCGGGCTCCTCGGACAACTACGTGTCCATCGACGCCATCGACGTGCCGACGGCCGCCACCGCGACGCCGACCTACCCGGTCGTGCCGCAGCAGCCGGGCACCGCGATCACGCTCGATGGACGCGACTCGCACGTGATCGTGGCGAACTACCGGCTCGGGGACTCGCAACTGCAGTACTCGACGTCCGAGATCATGACCCACGCGGCCATCGGCGACCGGGACGTCGCCGTGCTCTACGGCGACTCGGACAGCGACGGCGAGACCGTGCTGCGCTACTCCTCCAAGCCCACCGTGACCACCAGCGGCGGCACGGTCACGACCACCTGGGACGCGGCCACCGGCGACCTGCGGCTGAACTACACCCACAAGGGCCTGACACGCATCAGCATCAGCGGCGGCGGAACGCGCCCGCTGCAGCTGCTCGTCGGCGACAAGGCGACGGCCGAGACCTTCTGGCGCCAGGACACGGCGACCGGTCCGGTGCTCGTACGCGGCACCCACCTGCTGCGGACCGCCACCAGCCTGGACGGCGGCCACACCCTGGCACTCACCGGCGACAACGCCGACGACAAGAACATCGAGGTGCTCACCTCCGCCGACCACGTCACCTGGAACGGCAAGGCGCTGGAGACCAGGGCCACCGACACAGGAAGCATCACCGGGAAGATCCCGGTCGCGGCCCCGCTCCACCTGCCGGCGCTGACCAACTGGAAGCACGCCGAGGAATCCCCCGAGGCGGCCCCCGGTTTCGACGACTCCAGCTGGCAGGTGGCCGACAAGACGACCACCAACAGCGTCTCCGGCGTCAACTCGCTGCCGGTGCTCTACGCCGACGACTACGGCTTCCACACCGGCAACACCTGGTACCGCGGCCGCTTCCGCGCAACCGGCAAGGAGACAGGCATCCACCTGGTCTCGGACTCCGGCGGCAAGGCGCAGGCGTTCTCCGCCTGGCTCAACGGCACCTTCCTGGGCAGCTCCACGACCGGCAGTGCCGACTTCACCTTCCCGGCCGGTTCGGTCAAGTCCAAGGGCGACAACGTCATCTCCGTGCTCACCGTGAACATGGGACACGAGGAGGACTACAACTCCACCAACGGCAACAAGACCGCCCGCGGCCTGACCAGCGCCGCCCTCGTCGGCACGCCCCTGACCCCGGTCACCTGGCGGCTGCAGGGCGTGCGAGGCGGCGAGGACCTGCAGGACACGGTGCGCGGCCCACTCTCGACGGGCGGCCTGTACGGCGAGCGGGCCGGCTGGTCCCTGCCGGGCTACCCTGACGACGACTGGAAGCAGGCGTCCCTGCCGGCGACCGACACCCGTCCCGGGGTCTCGTGGTACCGCACCGACGTCGAGCTGGACCTGCCGCACGGCCAGGACACCTCGCTGGGGCTGACGTTCACCGACGATCCGTCGCGTAAGTACCGTGCCACGATCTTCGTGAACGGCTGGCAGGTCGGCAACTACGTCAACTACCTGGGCCCGCAGCACACCTTCCCGGTGCCCAACGGCATCCTGAATCCGAACGGCGACAACAGCATCGCCATCGCCGTGTGGAACCTGGACGGCAGCACCGGCGGACTCGGCAAGGTGTCGCTCACCGACTACGGCAGCTACGCCTCGTCCCTGCGGGTCGCGCAGAACGACAGCCCCCGCTACGACCACAAGACGTACGCGATGCCGAAGCGTCCGGGAGTGGACGTCACCCTGGACGTGCCGAACACCGCCCAGTCGGGGCAGGCCTTCACGGCCGAAGCGACGGTGCAGGTGCCGGACGACCGACCGACCGCCTCGCAGCTGACGGCCTCGCTCTCCTTGCCCGAGGGCTGGAGCACGAGCGCCACGAGCCCCACGTCGCTGCAGCGCCTGAACCCCGGCGGATCGGCCACCTTCACCTGGAAGGTCCAGCCGCCCGCCGGGAAGCTGCCCTCTGCCTCGGCGCTCACCGCCACGGTGCGCTACGTGCAGAGCGGGCGGCGGGCCACCGGCGGTGACGAGCGCATCGTCGGCGGCATCCCGCCGACCCCGCCGACCGGGAAGAACGCTGTGAGTGACCTGCCGTTCCTGTCGTCCACCAACGGGTGGGGCCCGGTGGAACGCGACAGCAGCGTCGGCGAGCAGGCGGCCGGGGACGGCCGTCCGATCAGTATCGCCGGCGTCGGCTATGCCAAGGGCCTGGGCACCAACTCGGTCAGCGACGTGGAGCTCTACCTCGCCGGACAGTGCACGCGCCTGACGGCGGACGTCGGTGTCGACGACGAGACCGGCGGCGCGGGAACGGTCACGTTCTCCGTGATCGCCGACGGCAAGACTCTGGTCACCACCCCGGTGATCCGGGGCAAGCAGGCCGCCGTGCCGATCGACGTCGACGTCACCGGCGCACAGGTGATCGACCTCAAGGTCGGCGACGCCGGCGACGGCAACGGCAACGACCACGGCGACTGGGCGATGCCGACCCTGACGTGCGGCTAAAACGCACGCCCAGCTGACGGGCGCCTACGGCAGAAAGCTTTGAGCTTTCTGCCGTAGGCGCCCTTTCACGTGCCAACGGTGCTGTTCCACTCGTGGCACTGACGGCCGACGCCCCTCAGTCTCGTAGTCGCGCGCCAGGCGTCGGTGGGCTGAGGCCGACCGACCAGCGCTGCCACATCCTCCCACCCAGCCCACGATCGCCGAAGTCCGCCACTACGCCGCCGCCCTGTCGACGACAACCTCAACACTCTGCGACAAGCTCATTGAGCGAGCCACCACGGCGACAGAACGCGAAACCGCCGCCGAAAGCCGCCTCTAGCCAGACAGACCCGGTGGCCCGCCCTCCACCGCCCAGTGATCGGTACGTTCGACTGGTCAACCCTGGCGAATCGCAGAGTTGCCCAGTCGGCGGTCCTTCGCTGGGCTGCTGTCAGTTGGTTGTTGCGAGGCGGTTGAGCAGTGCGGTGCCGTCGGGAACGCCCAGGCCGGTGCAGGCGTTCCAGCCGCGTCCACGGCTACGGCCGTCGCGTGGGGCCGCTGCGGGTCGCCGGTCGACACCCGTCCGCCGTGCAGAACGAGGGTCATGCGCCCGCTCCGTGGGTGCGCAGCACGTACACCTTGCGCAGGGTCTCGTGGACCTGCCACGTGCCGCGCCAGCCTGCCGGCATGGCCAGGGTGGAGCCGGGTCGCAGTTCGACGGCCTCGCCGCCCTCGGTGCGGACGGTGGCGGATCCGGTCAGCACCTGGCAGAACTCGTCGTAGCCGTCGCGGGTGGCGGTGAAGTGGCCGGGGTCGCACTCCCAGACGCCGACCTCAGCGAGACCGTCGGGGGACTGCCACAGGGTGCGGGTGGTCTCCTGCTGACCGGTGGTGCTGGTGGGCTTGGGGCTTGTGGGGGGCAGGTCGGCGGTCGCCGCGTCGGCGAGGAAGGTGACTGCGGGGACGACGGTGGTGGTGTCCATGAGGGGGTTGGCTCCTTTCAGCGGCCGCTGATGACGTTGGCGGCCCGTGCGATGACGGAGGTGCGCCCCAGGCCGGAGTTCTCGTGCCGGTCGGCGGCACGGTAGGCGACGTAGAGGCTGCGTACGCCCAGCCAGCGCAGCGGCTCCGGCTCCCAGCCGCGCACCTCGCGGTCGACCCAGGGCAGCCTGGTGAGGTCGGTCTTCTGCCGCAGGATCAGGTCGCGCAGGGTGCGCCCGGCGAGGTTGGTGCTGGTCACGCCGTGCCCCACGTAGCCGCCTGCCCAGCCCAGTCCGGTTTGCTCGTCCAGGTGGACGGTGGCGCACCAGTCGCGCGGCACACCCAGCACACCGGACCAGGTGTGGTCGATCGCGACACCCTCCGCGGCCGGGAAGTGCTGCCGCAGGATCGCCTGCAGTTGCAGCTGGGTGGCGGCCCTGGTTTCGCCTCGCTGATCGACGTGGGACCCGAACATGTATGGGATGCCGCGGCCGCCGATGGCGATACGGCCATCGGCGGTGCGCTGGATGTAGCAGTAGGAGTTGGCCTCGTCGCCGATGAGTTCGGCGCCACGCCAGCCGATCTCCTCCCATGCAGAGGCAGGCAGCGGCTCGGTGACGATCATGCTGCTGTTCATGGGCAGCCAGACCCTGCGGTGGCCGCGCAACCCGGCGGTGAACCCCTCCAGCGCCCGGATCACGTACGTCGCCCGGACGGTGCCGTGCGCGGTGACCGCCTGACGCGGGCGGATCTCGGTGACTTCGGTGCCCTCGTAGACGGCGACGCCCATCCGCTCGACCACGCTGGCCAGGCCCCTCACCAGCTTGGCCGGCTGGATGCGGGCGCAGTGCGGGCTCCACTGGGCACCGCGGGCGCCGGCGACGCGGACCCGTTCGGCGAGCTGGTCGCGGTCGAGTTCGATCAGGTCGTCCTCGCCCCAGCCCTCGGCGCGCAGCGCCGGCAGGCGTTCACGCAGCCGTCGCTCCTGCGCGGCGTTGGTGGCCACGTGCAGCAGGCCGTCCTTCTGGATGTCGGCCTCGATGCCTTCCTCGGTGGCGACCCGGATGACCTCGTCGACGGAGGAGAACATCTCGCGCTGCAGGGCGACGGCCGGCTCCCGGCCGTGCGACTTGGCGTAGCGGCGCATCTGGCCGGGCGGCTCGGCGCTGAGCCAGCCGCCGTTGCGGCCGGAGGCGCCGAAGCCGGCGAACTCCTTCTCCAGCACGGCGATCCTCAGATCGGGCTGGGCCTGCTTGAGGTAATAGGCGGTCCACAGGGAGGTGTATCCGCCGCCGACGAGGGCGACGTCCACCTCTAGGTTGCCGGGCAGGGCCGGGCGGCGGGCGGGGACGCCGCTTTCCCGGTACCAGAAGGAGACGTCTCCGTTGACGAAGGTGGAGCTGGTGGCAAGGGTGGGCGTGCTCATCGTCCGCTCTTTTCCGCGGTGGTGACCGGGGTCCGGTCACCGGAAGCTGGTGGGTGGGTGCTGCAGGAGGAGTCGTCGAGCAGGACGCCCCGATCGGCGTCCCAGACCACGGTGACCTCGTCACCGCGGCGGACGCCGGACAGCCGGTCGGCCTGTTCCCGGGCGAGCAGCACGGTGCCGTCGGGCAGGGCGACTTCGAGCTTGCGGCCGGAGCCCAGATAGATCTCCTGGGTGACCCGGGCCGGCAGCGCGTTGGCCCCGGGGGCGGTCGGCTGGGTGACCGGCTGCACCCTCAGGTGCTCGGGGCGGACCACGATGGCGGCCGCGCTGCCCTCGGCCAGCCGGCCCGCGGCGCGCACGGTGCGGTCGCCGACCCGCAGGCAGGAGTCGTCGCCGTCCGGCTCGACGCGTCCCCGCACGGTGGAGGACTCGCCGAGGAATTCGGCCACGAAGAGGCTCTGCGGTTTTTCGTAGAGTTCACTCGCGGTGCCGACCTGCTGGATGGCCCCGTCGTTGAAGACGGCGATGCGGTCGGAGAGGACCAGCGCCTCCTCCTGGTCGTGGGTGACGAAGACGAAGGTGGAGCCGACCTCCTGGTGCACCCGCTTGATCTCCAGCTGGAGGGACTCCCGCAGCTTCTTGTCGAGCGCGCCGAGTGGCTCGTCCATCAGCAGCACGCTCGGCTCGTAAACCACGGCCCGCGCCAGGGCGACCCGCTGCTGCTGTCCGCCGGACAGTTCGCGTGGCCGGCGGTGGCCGTAGCCGCCGAGCCGCACGGTCTCAAGGGCCGCTTCGACCATCTCGGCGCGGCGGGCCCTGGGGACCTTGCGCTGTTTGAGCGGGAAGGCGACGTTCTCCGCCACGGTCATGTGCGGGAAGAGCGCGTAGTGCTGGAAGACCATGCCGATGTCACGCCGGTGCGGCGGCAGGTTCTGCATCTGCGTACCGTCGATGGTCAGCGTGCCGGACGTGGCGGCGGTGAATCCGGCGATGATGTTGAGGGTGGTGGTCTTGCCGGAGCCGCTGGGGCCCAGCAGGGTCATGAACTCGCCCGGTTCGATGACCAGGGAGACGTCGTCGACGGCGACGGAGTCCGCGTACTCCTTGCGCACCTGCGCCAGTTCGATACGGGCTCCGCGCGCCTTGATGAGGCTGGTCTCAGCGGACACGGTTCCTCCTGGCGGTGGCGAAGGTGGCGGCCAGCACGAGCACCGTGGTGAAGACGATGATCAGGGTGGCGGCCGCGGCGATGGTGGGGTCGGTGTCCCGGGTCACGCTTGCGAACATCTTGACCGGCAGGGTCTGCAGGTAGGGGCTCTGGATGAACAGCGAGACGACGACCTCGTCGAAGCTGGTGACGAAGGCGAACAGGGCACCGGAGACGACACCGGGGACGATCTGCGGCAGCGTCACCTGCCGGATGGCACCCCACCGGTTGGCGCCGCAGATCAGTGCGGCGTCCTCCAGCCGCCGGTCGAAGCCGCGCAGGCTCGCCGTCACCGGGATGATGACGAACGGCAGGGCCAGCACGGTGTGGGCGGTGACGAAGCCGAACACAGTGCCCAGCAGGTTGTACTGGAGGAAGAGGGCGTACACGCCGATGGCCACGACCACGGTCGGCACGATCATGGGGGCCAGCAGCAGCCCGTACGACGCTTTCACCCAGCGCGAGCTGGACCGGGTGAGCGCGATCGCGGCGGCCGTGCCCAGGGCAGTGGCTACCATCGCGACCAGGGCGCCCACCTGGAGCGAGGCAAACAGCGCGTCCGTCCAGCGGGGATCAGTGAAGAAGTTGGCGTACCAGTGGGTGGACCAGCCGCTCGGCGGGAACACCAGGGACGCCTTGTCGGTGAAGCTGAGCGGGATCACCACCAGCGTCGGCGCGATGAGCCAGCAGCCCACCAGTGCGCTGAACGCCCACAGCGCGATCCGCGCGGGTCCGGTCCTCATCGGGCACCTCCCCGGGTCCGGGTGATGCGCAGGACAACGCCGACCAGCCCGAGCAGGACCAGCGTCACCGCCAGCAGCACCACGCCCATCGCCCCGCCCCGACCCCACGCGAGCAGCCCGTTGACCTGGGTGAAGATCTGCTGGGAGATCAGTGCCTGGTCCGGCGAGCCCAGCAGCGCCGGGGTCACGTAGAAGCCGAGCGAGGTGATGAACACGGTCAGCGCGCCGGCTCCCACGCCGGGCAGGGACAGCGGCACGAAGACCCGCCAGAACGCGACGGCCGGGCGAGCGCCCATGCCCTGCGCGGCGTCCAGGAGCCGGCGGTCGATGCCGCTCATCACGGCGTACAACGGCAGCACCATGAAGGGCATCAGCACCTGCGACATGCCGATCACCACCCCGGTGGGGGTCCGGATCAACTGCAGCGGCCCCAGGCCCACGGTGCCGAGGAGTTGGTTGACCACGCCGTTGTCCTGGAGCAGCACCACCCAGGCGAAGGTGCGCACCATCAGGCTGGTCCAGAACGGCAGCAGCACCAGCAAGGTGAGCCAGATCCGCGCACGGACACCGGCCACGGTCATCAGGTAGGCGTACGGGTAGGAGAGCAGCAGGGTCACCAGGGTGACAACGGCACCGACGGCCAGCGTGCGGACCAGGGTGGCGAGGGCGACGTCGCTGGTGAAGAACCAGGAGTAGTTGCCCGCACCAGGCGCCGGCTCGGTGACGCTGCGCCAGGCCATCAGGCCCAGCGGCACCAAGAAGAGCACCGCCAGCAGCACCACCGCGGGCAGCAGCAGCCATCCCCACCGGCCGCCGGCGCCCTTGCGGGGCCGGCTGGCGGCGGCCGGGGAGGCGATCTCGATCAGGGCTGCCATGGGTTACCGCGCCAGCCAGTCGGACCACTTCTGGATGATCTGCTCCTGGTTCTTCGCCCACCAGGACATGTCGACCTTGAGTGCCTGGGCCTGCCGCTCGGGAGTGGTGGTCAGGTACTGCGAGGCCAGCTTGTCGAGCTTGGGCTTGGCATCGGTGTTGATCGGTGAGTAGGAGGTCAGCTCGGTGAGCTTGGCCTGCTCGGTGGCGCCCAGGTAGTAATTGATCAGCGCCATGGACGCCTTGGGGTTCTTGGCGCCGACGGGGACGGCGAGGGAGTCGGAGACCGGCAGGAACTGGTTCCACTGCGGTGCGAAGTGGGCGCCGTTCTTGACCGCCGAGTAGGCACGGCCGGACCACACCATGGCCATGGAGACCTCGCCGGACTCCAGCAACTGCTGGGAGCGGGCACCGGTGTCCCAGAAGACCAGCGAGGAGCGGACACTCGTCAGCTTCTTCAGGGCCCGGTCGACGTCCAGCGGGTACAGCTGGCCGGGAGCGACCCCGTCGGCGAGCAGCGCCGCCTCGAGTGCGCCCGGGGACGCGTCCGACGCGATGCCGGGTATCGCGCGCTTGCCCGGGTACTTGGCCGTGTCGAGGAAGTCGGCCCAGCCCTTCGGCGGGTTGTTGCCGAACTTCTTCTTGTCATACATCAGGACCACGCCGTAGCTCATGGCCGGCACGGAGCACTTGCTCTCCATGCCCTTGGGCAGCTTCGAGGCGTCAACGATCTTCGAGTCGAGCGGCATCAGCAGCTTGCCGCACTGGCGCTCGGCCCAGAGAGTGTCGGTGTCCACCACGTCCCAGGTGACGTTCTTGGCGTCGACCTGGGCCTTGACCTTGGTGTAGTCGGTAGGGCCGTCGGAGAGCACCTTGGCCCCCGACTCGGCGGCGAACGGCTTGACGGCGGCGGTCTCCTGGCCGTCCTGATAGATGCCGCCGTACGAGGCGAAGGAAAGGGTGACGCCGTCGAGCGCGCCCTTCTTCACCTTGCCCGCTCGGGCGGGACCGGAGCCGAGGTCGACGTTGGCCGCGGCCGGGCCGGTACCGGCACAGCCGGTGAGGGTCAGCAGGAGGGCACCCGCGGCAGCGGTACATCCGATGATCTTGCGTGATATTCCGGGCATTACTGTCTCCAAGAAGGGACGGCGGGCGGAAGGACGCGAGGCACGCTCTGGGGACGTGTGTGAGGAGGGATGCGGCGGAAGGGGCTCGGGTGACGCGACGGGACGGGCTCAGTCCGGCGTCGGCGGGCTGATGATCCAGAGGATTTCGGCGGATACTTCGTGGCTGTTGACCACGCGGTGCGGCACCGAGGAGCGGTATTCGATGCTGTCGCCCGCCTCCAGGTCGTGGGCACGGCCATCGAGTTCGACCCGCACCGCACCGCTGAGCACCAGGAGGATCTCCTGCGAGTCGCCGTGGGTGTAGGCGTCGTCGCCGGTGGAGGCCCCTGGGTCGAACTCGCCGGCGTAAACCTCCAGATGGCTGAGCGGGCGCTGCGAGATGAGGAACTTCCGGCTGCCCGGAGCGGTGTGGAGCATTGGCCGGTCGGCCCGCCGCACCACCCTTGGACCGGGTTCACTGTCCTGGTCGAACAGATCCGCCACGGTGAGGCCAAGCGCTGCGGCGATCCGCCGGAGCATGCCGATGGAGGAGTTCACCTGCCCGCGTTCCAGCTGGCTGAGGAAGCCTGGGCTGGCCTGGGCCGCCTCTCCCAGGGCTCGCAGCGACATCCGCCGCATCATCCGGTACTCCCGGATACGGGCGCCCAGGGCCGCGTCCGCCGCGTCGACGGAGAACTCGTCGGAGAGGCCTGGCAGCGAACGATCAGTCATAAGTGAACACCCGATGCGTCTTCAGCGAACACTTTGTTCGCTGATGTGGTACGGACCGTACGTTGAGGTGACCTACCGCACAAGACCCATGTTCTGCCGTCACCGGAACGTGACCATCCGTGCGGTGCGGCCAGCGTCCTACGGCGTCCCCTGCAGCCGGGCAGCGCGCGGGCCGCTCCGGCTGCGGCCCAGTTCGCTGCCACGCCAACGGTGCATGCACTCGAGGTAGGTTGACGTCTTTTGACGTCTCCGTCCTGAGCGGCAGCACAGCCGTTCCCCAGTTCCCGAAGAACCTCCTGCAAGCAGGCATCGCCTTCGAGTCGTCACGCCTGGATGCCACCGCTACCACCGGCAGAAACTCGGCTTTTCGACCCTGAGGCCATCTGAGAATGGGCGTGAGCGAACGGATACGACGTTCCGATCCGAGGACGCATTCCCGCCGGTATCCGACAAGCTTGGGAACAGGCACACGGACACAACTGAGCACTGACACGCCCGGGCAGCACGACGGACAGCCGGAGTGCCCCTCGGTGGCCAGGAGCACCATGGTGCGCTCGATCCAGGCCGACGTGATTACTCGACCGCGCAGCGTTGCCCGGAATGCATCGGTCCTGGGCTCGCCGCCAGAGATGGCGATTGCCTCTTCGATACGCGCGAGGTCTTCGTATGGAATCGCCACCGTGCACTCGGTGAGGGATGCAGGTACCGGGCGGCCGTCGCCGTCGAACAGGATTGCGCAGGTTTCGCAGACGGTGCCGAGGCGGTCGAGTTCGGTGCGCAGTTTGCCGTTCTCGGTACGCTACTCAATGCGCGCGTACGGGTTGTCGACGAGGCCAGCGGCCAGGCGCTGGTAGTCGTCGTCGAGTTCGCGGAACCAGTGGTCCAGGTCGACTCCGGACTTCGCGGACAGGCCGAGACCGCGGCACGTTCGGGCCCAAAGCGGCCGGTCGGCTCCGGTGGAGGGGCTCCGGTTGCAGGCCGTGGCCTGCTTCATGCGCGGAGAGACGGGTCGGGAGACCGCGGCCAGCTGCGGGTGAGGTGACCGCGTTGAGCAGCACGTGCATCGTCTGGATGCCCAGCCCGAACATGGCTAGGCCGTTTCGTTTAGATCACTGAGTCCGGCTGCATCAAGATCCTGCGTCACCGGTTGGGGCGGGTCATTCACCGCAAGTCGCTGTTGCGCTGCTGGTAGGCGCCGCAGCCAGGGGCGCGTAGGGCCCTCCAAGCTAATTCGGTCGGCGAGACCGTCAGAAAAGAACGGGGCGGACCGATGAGTTCCTTCGTGATCAACAGTCATAGTCCATGGTTGATGCGCCGCAGCCGCAAGTGTGGTCGAAGCGTGCACCGACTCTGACCGGCTGAGAACCAGATACGAGACACCGAGGAACCTTAGATGCGTACCCTGATCAGCACTGCCTTCATCTCGCTCGACGGCGTCGTGGAGGCCCCGGGCGGCGAGCCCGGCTACCGGAACTCCGGCTGGACCTTCAAGGACATCGAGTTCCTCCCCGAGGCGTTCGACATCAAGGGCCGCGAGCAGAAGGAAGCCGCGGCGATGCTGATGGGCCGGACAAGCTACGAGGCGTTCAGCCCGGTGTGGCCGGACATGGCGGACTTCGCCGACTACAAGGTGATGCCGAAGTACGTCGTCTCCATCACCCTCACCGAGGACGACCTGGTGACAGGCTGGGGCGAGACCACCATCCTGCGCTCGCTCGACGAGGTCGCCGCCCTGAAGGAGACCGAGGGCGGCCCGATCATCGTCCACGGCAGCGCCGCCCTGAACCAGAGCCTCTCGGACGCCGGCCTGATCGACCGCTACCACCTGCTCGTCTTCCCTCTCCTGCTCGGCGCGGGCAAGCGCCTGTTCAGCGCCACGGACAAGGACACCCAGAAGCTGAAGCTGGTTGAGCACGAGGCATACGCCAACGGCCTGCAGAAGAACGTGTTCGACGTCGTCCGCTGACACCGCTCCCGCACTCGTCCGGCCGTCGCGTCATCGGACACGGCACCGGTCGGAAGGTCTGCTCAGTGGACATCGGGTCACCGTGCGGACCAGAGGAAGATGCCCGCGACGTGAAGCCCGGCCATATAGATGGTCGCGGTCTTTTCGTAGCGGGTGGCGATACCGCGCCACTGTTTCAGGGGATTGATGCACCGCTCGAGGGTGTTGCGTTGCTTGTAGGTCTGGCGGTCGAAGGCGGGCGGTCTGCCGCCCCGGCTGCCCCGTCGCAGCCGGTGACCTCGCTGGTCCGCGGGGACTGGGATCACCGCTCGGATGCCGCGCTTGCGCAGGTGTTCTCGGATCGCGCGGGACGAATAAGCCTTGTCCGCAAGGACCACGTCCGGCCTGGTGCGGGGTCGCCCCCGTGGTCGGGGAATGCGCAGGCGGGCCATGACTTCCGTGAAGGCCGGCGCATCCCCGGCCTGCCCGGCGGTGAGATGGAAGGCCAGCGGTCGACAGCGGTCGTCTGCAGCAAGGTGAATCTTCGTGGTCAGCCCGCCGCGGGACCGGCCGATCGCGTGGTCGTCGGGTTCGTCTGCCAGGGCCCCTTTTTGCGCGCTCCTGCCGCGTGCTGGTGAGAGCGCACGATCGTGGAGTCCACCGAGACAGCCCAATTGAGGTCCTCCGGTTGTAGACGCCCCGCCAGTTGCCGTACTTTCCCGGCAGATGCACCCACTGGGTGCCGGTTTGGAACTTGAAAGCGATCGCGTCGATCACCTCTCGGTGATCACGCCAGCGACCACCCTGCTTGGGTGTCCGGGCCGGAAGCAACGGCTCGATTCGCGCCCACTGCGCATCACTCAATTGCACGCCCCCCGATCGTGTATGCGAAGCCGCGACGCGAAGCTCAGGCCGTAGCTGCAGTTCCTCAACGGCAACAGGCCGGCCGGTCCACCAGTTCCGGTTGGCGTGGTGGTGGATGCAATGCATACCGCTGACCTGTGTCGCCACCGCAGCGCGTCACAGCTGCGCGGTCGTCCGTTCGCCGGACGCGCTGCCTGCGAGCCACTGGTCCCATCCGAGGTTGAAGTCGGCGTAGCCGTTGTCGGCCGGGGCCTTGGTGCGGGGCGAGCCGGTGATGGTGACCGGGTCACCCTGCTTGACCTGGCCGTAGAACCATTTGGCGTCCGACATGGACAGATGGACGCAGCCGTGTGAGCCGCGGGCGCTGCCGCTGCCCGGAGTGGGGTCGCCGGTCGAGTAGTGCACGTACGTGCCGGACTGGGTCAGGTGGACGTCCCAGGGCAGCGTCAGGTCGTAGTAGTTGGGGCTGTGTTTGTCGCAGCTGATGCCCACGCTGCAGGAGGTCATGTGGACCTTCTCCTGCTTGTCGATGACGGCCATCGTGCCGTTCCACGTCGGATACTGGGCGCTGCCCGCATTGATCGACAAGGTGCGTACCACCTTGCCGTTCCGGGTCACCTTCATGGTGTGGCCGGTCACCGAGACATCCGCGCGCACATCGTCGCCGATCTGGAAGGTGTGCGTGTAGCCGTGCACACCGTAGCGTCCGTTGCCGTTGCTGACGCCCTTCAGGTCAGCGTCGATCTTCACCTTCGTGCCGGAGGGCCAGTAGGTCTTCGGCCGCCAGTCGACGCGCCTGTCGCCCATCCAGTGCCAGGCGCCGGCCACCGGCTGCGAGGCGCTCACCTTCATATGCTTCTCGACCGCGGCCCGCGCCTTGGCCGCCACCGGGTTCGTGAAGACCACCGAGATCGGCATGGCCACGCCGACCGTGGTTCCCGTCTGCGGGGTGATCGTCTCCAGCAGCATCGGCGGGCCCGGGGGCTTCGTCGGCGTGGGCGAGGCACTCGCACTCGGCTTACCCGACGCCTTTGCGTCGTCCCCGCTCGCCTTGTCACTGCCACCCCCGCCGCAGGCACTCACGCCCACCAGCATCGCGACCGTGACGAGTGCGATCCCTATGCCGCCCCTGCGCCGTCCCACGACATGCCCCGCTCTCTCGCTCCCCGGCCCTGCTGGGCCCGACTCACTGTCAGACAGCGACGGCATGGACCGCAGTTGCGTGGCCGCACGTAAATATTTGGTTATTCACATCACTCAAATTGCTCTCCCGGCTGCCCTGCGCCATCGAACGTCAAGCCAAGGGGACGACGGGCAGTGACGTGCGCTTTGCTGAGGAGCATCTCCAGGACGACCTGGCGGCGGATACGGCCGTCGTGGGCGCGGACTCCGGCGAGCAGGGCCGAGCGCAGTGCGCCCTCCGACGCCGGGGCCACCGAGTCGACACCAACCTGGTGCTCTGGTTCGCCCTCGGAGTCACCGACATCCTGCGCGCCGAGCACTGGCCGGTGATGCCGGTGGAGAAGGCCGGCTTCCACCTGCTGCCGGTCAACTTCTTCGACCGCAACCCAGCGCTGGACGTGCCGTCGTCGCAACCGAAGCACTGCTGTCACTGACGCGTGCGGCCGGGTCCCGCCACGAGGGCGAGGCCCAGGTCCTGGGCCCTTTTCGTGGCCTGCGCGAGGAATTTGAGCTGTGGACCGCGGCCGGGCAACGCCGACGGGGCTGACGGCGTTGCCCGGCCCGGGTCAGATCCGTGTGGCCAGCGGTACGGAGATCTGCTTCAACCAGCGGCCGGTTGCGAAGTCACGCGCCTTGACGACGACGCGGTCGCGGTACACGTCCACCTGGAGCCCCTGGTTGAAGTGCCCGGGGACCGTGACCTCGCCGCCCTGACCATTGTCGGCGAAACCGGTCTGCACCGCACCAGTGTTGATCACCGAGAAGCCGTCGAGGTTGGCGGTGCCCGGCACCACCCGGCGCACGTACCAGTCGGACAGGGTCAGGTCCCAGTGGGTGTGGCCGCTGAAGAGGAACACATCGCGGTAACGCCCGAGGAGGCCCAGGAGGCGGTCGGGCTGGAGGTAGTCGCTCATGTAGATCTTGCTGCGGGTACCGGAGACGGTGTTGGGCAGCGGGTGATGGGTGATCACCATGACCGGCTTGCGGCGCTGTGCCCAGTACCGCAGGCGGTCCTCGAGCCACTGGAACTGCGCCTCGCTGATCCACACCTCATCCCACAGGGAGTTGTCGTGGTACTTCATGTAGCGCTCGGTACCGATGGTGAGGATCGGGATCCCGCCGAATGTCGTCTCGGCATAGATCGTGGAGCGCTTGGCGAAGTTGTAGAAGCTGCGGAAGAGGGATTCCTCGGTGGTGCCGTTGGGCCAGGTGCTCTGGGCGAGGGTGTTCGGGTCGGCCCACTTGGGGACGTAGAACTCGTGGTTGCCGATGGCCCAGGCGACTTCGCGCGGCTTCGGTCCCTGGTCCAGCACCTTCTGTACTTCGGCGTATTCGAAGTCGTAGCCGCGCGGGGTGATGTCCCCGGCCACGGCCATGCCCGAGGAGCGAGGGTTGGTGGCCTTGATGTCCTTGAGTGCCTCGGTGAAGTCGCTGAGGTCGCCTTGGATGTCGCTGATGACGTTGAACGTGGTGACAAGCCCGCCATCGCCGACGGTCGGTGCGGCCTCGACGGGGGCCTGGGCGAGACCTCCGAGCACCAGGGCTCCGGCGGTCGCGCCGAGCAGGGATCTGCGTTCCACGGTCTTTCCTTTCGGGTGTCGCGCGGGGTCACCGGGGGGGGGCGGCTCCGCGCGTTGGGCTAGACCCGTTATCAATACGCGATCAAGCGGGCAGGCTGGTGAACGCCGTTCGACATTTCAGCCGAGGCCCGGTCACGCTGTGCCAGGGGGGCGCCTGGCGTACCTACAGGGGCGCCCGTGCCCGCTGCGGACCTGCGCAGTGGCCGGCACGGGGAGCCGGCCCTGACGTCCCGACCGTGGATGATCTGGCAGCGTTCACTGGCATCCAGAGTGTTGATCGTGTAGGGGACCCTGGTGTGCACGTTTATCCGGACGGGGGCGCCCGGGGATGAAATCGGCAGCCTGGCCGTCGGAGCCTGCGCCGACCTGCTTGTCGTCGACGGCAATCCCCTCGACGACATCCGCGTACTCACCCATCCGGAGAAGAACCTGCGCCACGCCATCAAGGCGGGAGCCGTCGTCTGAGCTGTCGTACGCACCAGCAGGTCCAGCACCAGGTGACGTTTCGTCTTCCCTGGGCCTGGTGAACGGGGTGGTGCTGCAGCCGGGTCTCCGCGCCGACTGCAGCATCACCCTCGCAACCCACCGCCACGATTCCCGAGGCCCAGTCCCGCCGGGCCCTGCGCCTTCGTGTGCCGCCGCCGGGCGACGGCCGCGCGCTGATGGCGCTGCTGGCCGCCGCGAACCCGTTAAGGCCGTGGCTGCTGCCGCCGTCATGGAGTTCAGCGCCGGGACGGACCGCCCGGGACCTTGTCGTACTCCGGTGTGACGGCGAGTAGTTCGGACACGTCCGAGCCGACCGGCACCTCCCGCGGCGCCGTGCCGCGGAGGAAGAGCCGCGCGTCGTTCTCGCCGCCGATCGTGGCGCGGGTTCCGGCCACGCGCAGCCAGGAGCCTTCGCGCAGGCCGAGCACCGGCACGTCGTTCTCCTCGAGGAATTCCCTCAGGCGCTCCTCGCGGGTCTCACCCTTGTGCGTGGAGCGCGGATCGGGGTCGAGGTAGTGCGGGTTGATCTGGAACGGGACCAGTCCCAGCGCCTCGAAGGAAGGGGGCTGGACGATCGGCATGTCGTTGGTGGTGCGCAGCGTGGGAGCGGCCATGTTGGTCCCCGCGCTGGCGCCCATGTAGGGCAGCCCGTCCCCGACCGCCTTGATCAGCGCGTCCCGCAGGCCCGTCCGGTACAGGGCGGCCAGCAGCCGGAAGGAGTTGCCGCCGCCGACGAACACGGCGTCTGCCTCGGCGAGCCGGCCGACCGGGTCACCGCCTTCGTGCACTCCGTGCACGTCGATGCCGGCCCCGGCGAGCGCGTCGCGCACCTTGGCGGTGTAGGCGTCGTGGTCGGCGAGCGCGTACGGCACGAACGCGAGCCGTGCCCGGGCCGGCAGGAACGCGGTCACGGTGTCGAGGGCGTGTTCGAGGTAACCGCGGCCGTACTGGGTGGAGTTGGACAGGAGCAGCAGGTTCAAGGGGTGTTCCTCACCATGGTTCGATGCTTCAGGCCGTGCGGGTGCGCGGGCGGCGGTGGTGCTGGGGCGGGTGCGTCAGCCGCTGCTCCAACAGGCGGGCCGCTTTGCGCAGCGCGTCGAGCCGGTCCTCGGGGCCGTCCGGGAAGCGCTCCCTGGCGGCCCCAAGGCTGAGGCTGCCGTAGGGCTCGGCGCCGAGGAAGACCGGCACGGCGACGGTGCCGATGCCCGCGTCGTACTCGCCGACCGTCCAGGCGTACCCCTGCGCCCGCACCTGACGGAACTCGCGTTCCAGCTGGTCGGCGTCGGTGACCGTGCGTTCGGTGAAACGGGCCATGGGGCGGCTGCGGAACAGCCGGTGGCGCTGATCGTCGGGCAGGAACGCGTAGTACGACTTGCTGGTCGCTCCCGCGTGCGCGGGGTACAGCTCGCCGACCAGAGGGTAGTACCGCAGCGGCCCTTCCTCGCCCTCGACCGCCGCGACGCATCGCATGTGGAAGCTGTCGGGCAGGCAGAACAGGACCGTGTCCCCGGTCGCCGCGCGCAGTTCCTGGAGGACCGGTTCGGCGAGCAGTTCCAGCGAGCCGGAGCGCTCCCAGAGGCGGCCCAGCCGCAGGGCGGCGGGACCGATCCGGTAGCGGCGGGTCGCCGGGTCGGACACCAGGAAGCCGCGCCCGGCGAGGGTGGACAGCAGTCGCTGTGCGACCGAGGTGTCCCAGCCGAACTCGGTGGCGACCTCCGTCACCCCCCAGTCGGGGCGGGTGCGCTCGAACGCCAGCAGCACCAGCAGGGCGCGGTCGACGGTCTGCAGTGCTCCGGCCGGGGTCTTCCGGTCGATGGGGATGTCAGGCACGGCAACTCCTCTCCGGAAGACGTCCGCCCGCCCGTCCATCTCGCCATTCAGACCCGGATTGCAGATAACGGGAAACAGTTGCGAAGAAGGTTAACGGATCCCGAATCTTCTGTCAGCACCGCCCCAGGTGCGGATCAGGAGAAGCTGCCCATGTTGAAGCACGTCCTGGACATCGTGGATCTGCTGGACGATCCCGATGCCGACGGCAAGCGAGTCGCCGCCTACCTCGACTCCGTGGCGGGCCCCGCCGGCTCCGGCACCCAGGTCACCACCGTCACCGGTGAGCGGGGCTCCACGGACTTCGTCCTCGTGCGCGTGGCCGGCCGCACCGGCCGCAGCCGCGGTGGCGCCTCGCGCACCCTCGGCGTGGTCGGACGGCTCGGCGGCGTGGGGGCCCGTCCGCAGATCACCGGCCTGGTCTCCGACGCGGACGGCGCGATCGCCGCGCTCGCCACCGCCGCCAAGCTGCTGGACATGCGCCGCCGCGGCGACGTGCTCGACGGCGACGTCATCGTGGCCACCCACATCTGCCCGAACGCCCCGACCGCACCGCACGACCCGGTGCCGTTCATGGACTCGCCGGTCGACATCGCCACCATGAACCGGCACGAGGTCACGGACGAGATGGAGGCGGTGCTCTCCATCGACACCACCAAGGGCAACCGGATCATCAACCACAAGGGCCTGGCCCTGTCGCCCACCGTCAAGGAGGGCTGGGTGCTCAAGGTCAGCGAGCAGCTGGGGGAGCTGCTGGCCGTGGTCACCGGTGAGCCGTTGGTCACGTACCCGGTGACCACGCAGGACATCACCCCGTACGGTAACGGTGTACACCACATCAATTCGATCCTTCAGCCGGCCACGGCGACGGCCGCCCCGGTCGTCGGCCTCGCGGTCACCTCGGCCGCGGCGGTGCCCGGCTGCCAGACGGGCGCGAGCCACGAGACCGACATCGCGGCCGCCGCCCGGTTCGCCGTCGAGACCGCGAAGGCCTACGGCGGCGGACGCCTGGACTTCCACGACGACGTGGAGTTCGACCAGCTCGTGTCCCGCTACGGCTCGCTGGCGCACCTGCAGACCCTCGGCCGCGCATCCAGGGAGTCGTGATCATGGCTGCTCACAAGAACACCGCCACCGCCCCGGACGCCACCTGCCACAGAGCCCTGGGCAGCGACGACTACGCGCTCGCCCGCGTCCCGCGCGAGGAACGGCTCGGCTTCTGGACGATGCTGCTGCAGTGGCTCGCCCAGTCCGGATCGATCTCGCAGTTCACGCTCGGCGCCACGATCGGCGTCGGAATGTCGTTCGGCAACGCGTTCCTCGCCTTCACCCTCGGCGCCGTGATCCTGGAAGTCGTGATCTTCGCGATCGGTCTGGCCGGGATGCGCGAGGGCCTCGCGACCCCCCTGCTGACCCGCTGGGTCGGCTTCGGCCGCAACGGATCCGCACTGGTCAGCCTTGTCATCTCCATCAGTCTCGTCGGCTGGTTCGGAGTGCAGAACACGATCTTCGGCAACAGCGTCTCCGCCCTGGTCGGCGGCCCGTCCTGGCTGTGGTGCGTCGTCGCGGGCCTGGCCATCACCGTCCTGGTGGTCTTCGGCTTCCGGTACATGGCGGTCTTCGCGAAGATCGTCACCCCGCTGTTCTTCGCGATGGTCGCCTGGTCCGTCACCGACGCCCTGAGCAAGCACTCGATCTCCGACCTCATTCACTCGCCGGCCCCCGGCCCGGCCATCCCGCTGTCGGTCGCCGCGACCGCCATCGCGGGCGGCTTCATGACTGGCGCGATCGTCGCGCCCGAGATGACCCGCTACAACAGGAAGGGCGCGCACGTTTTCGTGCAGAGCGCCTCGTCCATGATCCTGTCCGAGTACGTCGTCGGCCTGACCGGTGTCCTCCTGGGCCACCTGGTGGGTAGCAACCAGGTCTCCCAGATCGTGCTCTCCACCTCCGGAGTCTTCGGTGTGCTGGTCGTCCTGATGTCCACGGCGAAGATCAACGACTGGAACCTGTACGGTTCCTCGCTCGGCGTCGTGAACTTCTTCCAGGTCGTCTTCCGCAAGCGCCTGCGCCGCGGCGCCGTCACCATCGTCCTCGGCCTCGCCGGCACCCTCCTGTCCGCGGTCGGCATCATGACCCACTTCACCGACTTCCTGTCGGTCCTGGGCGTGGCCATCCCGCCGGTCGGCGGCATCATCGTCGCCGAGTACTGGGTGGTGCGCCGTATGCGCGGACCGCTCGACGCCACCCGTGAGGCGCAGACCCTGCCCTCCACCTCGCCGGTCTGGGTGCCGATGTCCCTGGTCATCTGGGCCGCGGCGTTCTGCGTCGGCAAGTTCTACGACGGCGGGGTCCCCGCCCTCAACTCCCTGCTGACCGCCTTCGTCCTCTACTGCGTGCTCGGGCTCGCCGGCTGGGTCAGGACGTACGGCACCACCACCCTCGACGACGAGCCCGCCGACGGCACCGGGCAGTCCCCGACCATCACCGGCACGGCCCCCGTAGGAGCGTCATGACCACCACCCCCTCACTCGTCGTCGCCTCCGAGGAGGCACAGCGCGAGGCGATCGAACTGTGCGCGGAGCTGATCCGCTTCGACACCTCCAACCCCACCAGCGACGAGCGGGCCTGCGCGGACCGCGTCGTCGAGCTCCTGGCCGAGGCCGGCATCACCTCGGAGCTGGTGGAGAGCGCACCGGGCCGCGCCAACGTCGTCGCCCGTATCCCCGGCCGCGATGCGGACCGCGGGGCCCTGCTCGTCCACGGCCACCTGGACGTCGTACCGGCCGACCCGGACGAGTGGCAGGTCCCGCCGTTCTCCGGTGAGATCCGCGACGGCTACCTGTGGGGCCGGGGCGCCATCGACATGAAGGACACGGTGGCGGTCATGCTGGCCACCGCCCGGCACTTCGCCCGCACCGGCACCCGGCCGTCCCGCGACATCGTCCTGGCCTTCCTCGCCGACGAGGAGGCGGGCGGCAAATACGGCGCGCACTGGCTGGTCGAGCACCGGCCCGAGCTGTTCGCCGGCGTCACCGAGGCGATCGGCGAGGGCGGCGGGTTCAGCTACGCGCTCGACGACACCCGGCGGCTGTACCCGATCGAGAACGCCCAGCGCGGCATGGCCTGGATGGAACTGACGGCCACCGGCCGCGCGGGCCACGGCTCCTCGCCCAACGACGAGAACGCGGTCACCGATCTCGCCGAGTCGCTCACCCGCATCGGTCGCCACACCTTCCCGATCCGCCTGATCGAACCGGTGCGCGCGCTGCTCGCGGAGGCCGCACGGCTCCAGGGCGTCGACGTCGACTTCGACGCCGAGGACCTCGACGCGGAACTCGCCAAGCTCGGGCCGGTCGCCGACTTCATGCAGGTGGTGCTGCGCAACTCCGCCAACCCCACCATGTTCTCGGCCGGCTACCAGACCAACGTGATCCCGGGCCGGGCCACCGCGCGCGTAGACGGCCGCTTCCTGCCCGGCCACGAGCAGGAACTCGTCGACACCATCGACGCGTTGCTCCTGCCGTCGGTCAGCCGGCAGTGGGTAAACCACGACATCGCCGTGGAGACCTCCTTCGACGGCCCCCTCGTCGACGCGATGTGCGCGGCCGTACGCGCCGAGGACCCCGACGGCCATCCGGTGCCGTACTGCAACCCGGGCGGCACCGACGCGAAGGCCTTCACGAAGCTCGGTATCCGCTGCTTCGGCTTCAAGGGACTGAAACTGCCCCACGACCTCGACTACGGCCGCCTCTTCCACGGAGTCGACGAACGAGTCCCCCTCGAAGGCCTGCGCTTCGGCGTCCGGGTAATGACCCGCTTGTGGCAGAACTGCTGAACCACGCCGTGCGGTTGGGCCAGAGGACGCTCACCGAGTGGCGGTTGCGTGACCCGCGCTACTTCACCAGGCTGCGCTCCTTCGGGCACGCAGCCTGACCCGCCAACACGTCCCTCGGCCGGCGCCCGCAGGGCGACGTCCCGGGGGACACCTTTCAGCGTTTGCCGGCCGTGTGGGCAGCCCCGACGTGCGCGCTCTGGCCT
>NZ_MUBM01000243.1 GCF_002154505.1 Streptomyces carpinensis
AGGGTGGAGAATCCCCTCCCTTCAGGGAGGGGAGCCTTCAATGCGTGTCGTGGTGCCGGTGCCAGGTGTCGAAGCTCTCGTCGAAGCTTGTCGAACAGCGTGCCGGCGGCCGGTCTCCGTCAGCGTGACGGAGAAGGAGCCGATCTCCGGCTCCGGGCTGCGCAGGCTGGGAACCTCGACCACCCCGCCGAGGCAGCCACCGACGACGGTCTTTGCCCGCCGCCGCGCCGCAAGGTGACCAGTCACGTCGCCGCCGCCGCGTCGAAGTGCGGGCACTCGGCGGTGGTCGCGGACCGGAAGTGATGTCTGACCACCGCGATGAGCAGGTCGATGCCGTCAGCGAAGCCGGCGAGGGTGAACAGGCCGCGCACCGGGTCGGGATGACGGGCGGCGACCTTCGCCGCGACGACGGTGCCGAGCGAGGTCCCCGCGATCACGAAGTCCCGCAGCCCGGCCTCCTGTGCCGTGGCCCCCCGGTCGGCCAGGGCCCCCGACCCGCAGTGGGGACGCGGGCCGCCGGCTGCACCCGAGCCGGGGAGGTCGGCGAGCACGACGGTGTGCCTGCCCGCGAGGTCGGCGATGCGCTTCCCAGGTATCGGCCGCGGAGCCCCCTGCGCCGGGCAGGGGGATCGGACCCGGGCCAACTGCCCAGGAAGTCGTACACCGGCACGCGCCACCTCTTCTCGCACTCCAGAAGCATGAGAGGGGGCGTGCGGGTTCACCCGTGCGTGACGGGACGGTCGGCGGGCGCGAGGGCCGGGCGTGGCGGCTGTCTCCGTGGCTTGGTGGTCACGGTGTCCTGTCCTTCGCCCGGTTTGCGTCCACCCGCTCGGCGGTCCAGGAGGTGAGGATGCGGAGGGCGTCGTGGGAGGGGGTGCCGGTCTCGGCGGTGAGGACCATCAGCCGCTGTCCGGAGCCGTCGGATCCGGCCCAGGTGTCGCAGTCGAGGGTGAGGTCGCCGACCAGGTGGTGGCGGTAGTGCTTGGTGCCGTAGGCCGCGCTGTTGACGCGGTGTTCGGCCCACCAGGTGCGGAAGTCCGCGTCCTGCGCGGACAGGTCGGCGACGAGGCGGGCGAGCTCCGGGTCGTCGGGGTCGGCGGCGGCTTCCATGCGCAGGGCGGCGACGGCGTCCCGGGCGTCATGTGCCCACTCCCGGTGCATCTCGCGGATCGCGGGGTCGGTGAACAGCAGACGCAGGTAGTTGCGCCGGTCGGCCGGGATCGTGGCGAAGTCGGTGTAGAGGGCTTCGGCAGCAGGGTTCCAGGCGAGTATGTCCAGGCGTCTGCCGAGGACGAGCGCGGGTGTCCGGGTGAGCTGGTCCAGCAGGCGGCGCATGGCGGGCCGCACCTGCTGGGCGGCCCGGCGGCGGGGCGGGCGCTCGTCGGTCCGCCCGGCGAGTTCGTAGAGGTAGCTCTGCTGGTCGTCGTCGAGGCGCAGAGCGCGGACGAGGGTGGCGAGCACGGGGGCGGAGGCGCGGACCCGGCCCTGTTCGAGCCTGGTGTAGTAGTCCACGCTGATCGCGGCGAGCTGGGCGACCTCCTCACGGCGCAGTCCCGTGACCCTGCGCGTGGAGTCGGGCTCGGGCAGACCGCACTCCCGCGGATCCAGCTGCGCCCGGCGGGCCTTGAGGAACTTCCCGAGTGCACGGGGGTCGGAGTGCGAGGTCATGGCGTCCATTCTCCCGCGAACGCACACGGATGAGGTGTGCTGGATCGTGTCCATGGCATGTCCCGAGGACGGCGGGACCGTGTGTCCCGCCGTCCTCGAGGGAGCGTCAGCGGACGGTGGCGTGGGCGGCCCGCTCGATCACGTCGGTCACCGCGTGGGGGTGGGAGACGGCGACCGAGTGGGAGGCGGCGATCTCGGTGGTGTGCGCGTGGGCGCGCTCGGCCATGAAGCGCTGGACGGCCGCGGGGATGTTGAGGTCGCGGGTGGTCACGATGTCCCAGCTTGGGATGGTCTTCCAGGCGGCGCTGGTGGACTTCTCCTCCAGGGCGGACTGCGCGATGGGCCGCTGCTCCGCGGCCATGAGGGCGGCCTGGTCGGTGGGGACGTCGGCGGCGAACTGGTGGCGGAACTTGTCCTGCTGGATGTACAGGTCGGTGGCGCTGGAGCCGTCGGCCTGCCGGTAGGTGACCGGGTCGAGGGCGTCCGGGAGGGTGGAGCCCGGGTACTTGGTGGTCAGCTCCAGGGCGCTCTCACCGGGGGCCGGCAGGAAGGCTGCGACATAGACGAGGGCCTTGACCTGCGGGTCGTCGGTGGCGGCCTCGCTGATGACGTTGCCGCCGTAGGAGTGGCCGACGAGGATCTTCGGGCCCTTGACGTGGTCGAGGACCGTGCGCAGGGCGGCGGCGTCAAAGGACGGGCCGCGCAGCGGGTTGGCGGCGGCGACGACCGGGTAGCCGTCGGCGCGCAGTCGGGAGACGACGCCGTTCCAGCTGGAGCCGTCGGCGAAGGCGCCGTGCTCCAGGACGATGGTCGGCTTGGTGTGGCTGCCCGCCTCGGCGGTGTTCGTCGCCCCGTCGGCGGTGCCGCTGAGGGCGAACGCGCCGAGGGCGAGCCCCGCCGTGAGCATCGAGACCACACCCGTCACCAGCCGCTTGCGCCCACCCTTGATGCTCACCACGACAAACCCCTTTCAGGTGTTTCCACAGACGTTCCGAAGCAGAGCGGGTCGGTCCGCCGGACTGTCGTCACCGCCCTGAATGGTGACTAACCTGTCAGGGTGGTCGTCACCTGTCAAGGTGGTGACGGAAGATGGGCTTCGGTGGTCGGTGCGGGGGGCCGGTTCGGCGCGGACGGCCGTGGACCGAAAGGTGAGATGCCGTGAGCGATGTCGAGGCGAGGGCGCTCCCGGCGGTGGTGCCGGCCGGTCCGTTCCGGGAGGCCGAGCCGGAGCACCGGGACTGGCCGCAGTGCTGCCCGGACGGCCGCACCTGCCACGTGCCCCGGCCGAACCGGCGGCTGCCCAGGCGCACCGGGTCCTGAACGCGGCGCGGCCGGGAGGGCGATGCCCTCCCGGCCGCGCATCCGGGATCGGCGCACACGTGTGCCGCGGGGGCCCGGTCCTCTGTCCGCCGCGCTCAGGGCATCGGTCAGGGCTGCGGGCCTACTCGGACTACGGGAGTTCGACGACAGGACCCACGGCTCCTCCTGGGAGTGGCGTGGCCGACGGGTGGGCGGGCCGCCGGGCCGGTGACGGATCTCAGAGGTGGTCGGCGTCGATCACGGCCTGCGCGAAGGTGGTGGGCGCCTCCTGCGGCAGGTTGTGGCCGATGTTCGCGATGGTCCGGTGCTGGTACGGGCCGGTGAAGTGGGCGCGGTAGGCGGAGCCGTCGCCGGCCGGGGTGAAGGGATCGAGGGCGGCGTCGAGGGTGACGGTGGGAACGTGGATGGGGGGCTGGGCCGCGAGCTGCTTCTCGTAACGGTCGTAGCGCCGGTCTCCCTCGATGAGGCCGATGCGCCAGCGGTAGTTGTAGAGGACGATGGCGGCGTAGTCGGGGTTCTTGAACGCCTGCGCGGTGCGCTCGAAGGTGGCGTCGTCGAAATTCCAGTTCGGCGAGACGAGCGTCCACACGTAGCGGCACAGCGCGATGCGCTCGTCCTCGTTCTCCATCGCCTTCTTGCCGCGCTCGGTGGCGAAGTACCACTGGTACCACCAGTTGTGTTCCACGGCCGGGAGGGCGGGTTCGAGCTGCGCCTTGACGTTGGTGATCAGGTAGCCGCTGGTGGAGACGAGAGCCTTGACGCGCTCAGGCCAGAGGGCGGCGATGACGTCGGCGGTGCGCGAGCCCCAGTCGAAGCCGGCGAGGACCGCCTTGTGGATCTTGAGGGCGTCCATGAAGGCGATGATGTCCAGCGCGATGGCGGACTGCTCGGCGTTGCGCGGGGTGTGACCGGACAGGAAGCGGGTGCTGCCGTGGCCGCGCAGATAGGGAACGAGGACGCGGTAGCCCTGGTCGGCGAGGAGCGGGGCGACGTCGACGAAGCTGTGGATGTCGTAGGGCCAGCCGTGCAACAGGAGGACGACCGGGCCGTGCGCGGGGCCCGCCTCGGCGTAGCCGATGTCCAGGACGCCCGCCTTCACGTGCTTGAGCGTGCTGAACTCCGTGTGGGTGCCGGGGGCGACGGTGGGCACCGTGGGAACGGAGGGGCCGCCCGGGGTGGGCGTCGCGGCGGACGCCCCGGTCTGGAAGCCGGACAGCGAGACCGCCGCCGCGCCGGTGCCCAGGCCGACGGCCTTGCTGAAGGTACGCCTGTTGATCATGTCAAACCCTCTCGTGCATTTCCGGTGACCGGCCCGTGCCCGGGAGGTCTCCCGCTCGCTTCGGTGCTGTGGGATCACCGCGCGGCTCATGGCGCGACGACCCTCGCACAACATTCGTCACCTGTCAAACCGGTGACGAAGGACGGTTTCGATGAGGTCGGTAGGTCCGAGGTCGCCCCCTTTGCGGGAACGTGATCGGCGGTACACACTCTTGTCTGTGCTGAAACCGGGCACATCAGTCATATGACGGTCGGACGCGGACGGCGACAGGAGGTGTGCGCCGCACCGGACTTCTCGCTCGGCGGCGCAGGTGAGCACATATGCCGCCGCGCCCGGGCCGTCGGAGCCCGTGCGCGTTCCGGCCCCGGGCCCGCGGCCCCCTCAGTCATTCGACTGAGGGAATGTCTCTCGACGTCCCGCGCTCACATGCCGTGGTCGTCCTCCAGCCCGGTCGGTGCGTCGTGCCGGGCGGCGTGAGGTGATGTCCCGCTCGGAGAACACGCGGTAGAGGTGTGAGCTGGACATCCGGGTCGTCGGCGCGGCGGACATCTCGGTCCGCCGGTCCACGGCCGCCTCGGCCGACGACGGTGCCCAGGCCGGCTTCGTCGTCGACGGCGTCGCGGGCCCGACCGTGACCGTCCCGGGCGCCGGTGGCTGGCGGACATGCGCCACCGTCGGCGCGATCTGGACCTGTGCGGCCAGCGCCGACCGGCTCTGGGGGCTTCCTGCCTGATCGGTACCGCTCAGACACTCCGGGCCCGGTGGCACGACGTCCCACCGGGTTCGGAGCCGTTCGGCCGTCCGGTTGGCGTCTCATGACGCGCCGATGCCATGGAGAAACGTGTCGACCACCACGTCGGCCGCCGTGCTCGCGCCCGGGTCGGCGGTGAGCATGCGTGCCCCGGTGGTCAGGACGGCTTCGAGGTTGCGTGCTGCGTCGGCTCTCACTGTCCAATGGTAACTGTGCTGAGGAAGAT
Organism: Streptomyces carpinensis; assembly: GCF_002154505.1. GTDB lineage: Bacteria > Actinomycetota > Actinomycetes > Streptomycetales > Streptomycetaceae > Streptomyces > Streptomyces carpinensis. Next base: position 5,245 of record NZ_MUBM01000243.1, read on the forward strand.
GTCAGGTGTATCGCTGCTTCGATGTGTAGGTAATACTCAGAAGTGCTACATTGAAGTGGCAGTTAGTTGTTGCGACCGACGAACCGAACGACAGCACCGGAAGAGAGAACGCACATGATCACCTACGACCGCCTTTTCATCGGAGGTTCCTGGGTCGAGCCGAGCAGCCCGGAGCTGCTCGACATCGCCTCGCCGCACGACCGGTCGGTGGTCGGCCGGGTCGCCCAGGCGCACCCGGCGGACATCGACCGTGCGGTGGCCGCGGCACGGGCCTCCTTCGAGGCGGGTGAGTGGCGTCTGACCTCGCCCGCCGAGCGGATCGCGGTCCTGCGCCGGTTCAACGCGCTGCGCGAGGAGAACGCGGAGAAGATCGCGCGTCTGATCTCCCTGGAGAACGGTTCGGCGCTCTGGTTCACCCGTGCGGGACAGCCCGGCCTGACCCGGCAGGCCAACGCTTATCTGAAGGCGGCGCAGGAGTTCGGCTGGGAGGAGACCCTGGTGCCCTCCGATCCGGCGTCCCCGGTGCGCAGCGTGGTGCGCCGTGAGGCGGTCGGCGTGGTGGCCGCGGTGATCCCGTGGAACTCGCCGTTCTCCTCGGCCACCTCGAAAATCATCCCCGCTCTGGCCGCCGGCAACTCCGTGATCCTCAAGGTGTCCCCGGAGAACTCGCTGAGCATGGGCTTCCTGGCCGAACTGCTGGAGCGGGTCGGTCTGCCCGAAGGCGTGATCAGCGTCCTGCCCGCCGACCGGGAGACCAGCGAACACCTGGTCTCGCACAAGGAGGTCGACAAGATCGCCTTCACCGGTTCGACGCGTGCCGGCCGCCGTATCGCCGCGATCGCGGGCGAGCAGCTCAAGCGCGTCAGCCTGGAGCTGGGCGGCAAGTCCGCCGTGATCATCCTGCCCGACGCCGACATCGAGAAGGCGGTCGCGGGCCTGAAGTTCGGCTCCCTGCTCAACAACGGCGAGTCGTGCATCGCGCAGACCCGTGTCCTCGCCCCGCGCGAGAAGTATGAGGAGGTCGTGACGGCGTTGAAGGAGCTGGTCGAGTCGCTGAAGGTGGGCGACCCGAACGATCCCGACACCTTCATCGGCCCGATGATCCGCCCCGACCAGCAGGAGCGGGTGCGCAACTACATCCAGCTCGGCATCGAGGAGGGCGCCCGTCTGGTCACCGGAGGCCCGCAGATCCCCGAGGGCCTGGAGAAGGGCAACTACGTCACCCCCACCGTCTTCGCCGACGTCGACAACTCCATGCGGATCGCCCAGGAGGAGATCTTCGGCCCGGTCTTGGTCGTCATCGCCTACGACGACGAGGACGACGCCGTCCGCATCGCCAACGACTCCGAGTACGGCCTCTCCGGCGGTGTCTGGTCGTCCGACGAGTCCCACGCCCTGGGAGTCGCCCGCCGGGTCCGCACCGGCACCATCACGGTCAACGGCGCCTCCGTGGCCTTCGACGGTCCCTTCGGCGGCTTCAAGGCCAGCGGCATCGGCCGCGAGTACGGCGCGGTCGGCCTCGGCACCTACACCGAGTACAAGACCATCACCGTCTGATCCCGTCGTACGCCTCCCGGCGCACCGGAACCGCCGACGGCGGCAGCTGGACCCGGCCACCAGCCGCCGGGGCGGCGTTTCCGGCTCCCGGCTGTCCGACGACGGCTTCCTCGTCCGGCGCCGGATCGCCCACGCCCCGCGCGGGTCAGGGCACCGCTTTGTCGGCGGCCCCGGGAAGTCCGTGCTGACGAACGACGAAGGCGGGTGGTGCTCGCGGGAGGGACGGGCCGTGTCCGGTGCCTGCCGGTCACCTTTTCGTCCGGCGGCGTCAGGTGACGGCGTTCTCGACGATCTGCGCCAGCTCCCCGGCCGAGTCGCTGGTCAGGCGGTAGAAGCCCTGGAGGCTGACCGAGCGTTCGAGGTGCCCGTCCACCACGTACTTCAGGCCGCGGGTCTGGCCCCGGCGATTGCGCCAGGTGAACCTCGCCAGGAGATCGCCGTGGATCGGCACGTCGAAGCGTACGGGCGTCGCGTCCACGTGTACCGGGGTGGCGCCGCAGCCGTGGGCACCGAGCATCGACCAGTCACCGTGCCCAAGGGCCGTGAAGCAGCAGTCGCGTCGCTCCATGTCGATCACCCGCATGCGGCTCACCACGTACACGACGCGCCGGTTGACGTGCAGCGCGTCACCTCGTCCCCGGCTCGGGCACCCGACCAGGCAGGCAGGGAGGAATGTATGCCGCTGTACGCGACCGGCGGTCGCTGTCCCACGCGACCTGCCTTACGCAGGGCACGGCATGTGTCATGGGTCCACAAGACGGTGAAGGCATCAGACATGCCGTGATGTTATGAACGAGCACTGACATCCGTTTCGTGGACGGCGCTTCCCACATCCCGTCGCATCGGTCGACAAGCGCCGCCCACAGTGGAGTCGGACCGCACCGAGGCAACCCGACCCAGGTCGGCGACGGCCGTGAGGCTGACGGCCACCGCACGGTGTTCCAGGGGCCGCAGCCCTGGTGACCATGCGGTGGCCGTCACGCTGTCCACCGGGCCGGACGCCGGTCACGGACGTTGGGCCGGAGCCTCAGAAGGTCAGGCTCCAGCGCTGGAGATGGCCCGGGTCCAGGCTGAAGATGCCCGGGGTGCCGTCGGTGACGCGCAGCTTCCAGGTGCCGACCGTCGTGACCGCCGAGGCGTCGACCGTGTAGGTCTCGTGCAGCTCGGGCGTGATCACCCAGGGTCCCCAGGGCTTGACGTGGATGACGGTGCCGTCGGGGGCGATCAGATCGATCACCATGGCATTGCTGAACTGGTGGTCGAGGTCGACCGTGACCTTGAGGTCACTGGGCGCGTTGCCCGGCTTCCCCTGGTAGACCAGCGGGGACTCGACCACGCCCCACTTGGGGATCACATACGTGGTGGGGTTGACGAAGAAGTGTCCGCCGGATTCGACAGCGGTCCAGGTGAACGAGAGGTTCCGGGTGTCCCCGGCCGCGTCCGTGATGACGATGACCGAGCTGTAGTCACCGGCCTTGTCGGGCGTACCGGTGATCAGGCCGGTGCTGTGGTCGATCGACAGGCCACGGGGCAGCGACTTGGCCGAGTAGGTCAGCGCGCCGGGACGGCTGCTGGACGCGGTGATCTGGCGGCTGACCGGCTGGCCGACCGCCACCGGCTCGGTCGGCGGCGGCTCCACGGCGATGTGGTTGACGAAACGTATCCCGACGTTGACGGCCGCCCAGGCGTTGGCCACGGCCTCGTAGGCGTCGCTGTCCGCACCGTAGAGATCGGTGGCGGCCTGGAGCGTCGCGGTCCGGGCACCCGCGTAGTCGGTGGTGCTGGTCATGTAGACCGTGAGTGCGCGGTACACCACGTCGGCGGCGTCGGCCAGCCCGATGCCCGCCACGGGGAGCCCGTCGTACGTGGGACTGTCGTAGTCCACGCCGTTGATGGTCTTCTGCCCGCTGCCCTCGGCGAGCAGGTAGAAGAAGTGGTCACCCACCCCGGCCACCATATGCGCTTCGTCCCACTTCGCCTCTGGCGTCCAGTAGTCCAGGGGCGCGTAGCCGACGGAGCTGATGCCGGCCTTGGAGGGAAGGTCCATGTAGCGGATGGGCTTGCCGTCGCCGTGCAGGTCGTCCAACTCGGCCATCGTGTAGTCGGGCACGTCGTTGGGGTTGTCGGCGTAGAACTCGACGGCGGCGGCCATCATGTCGCTGATCGCCTCGTTGAGGCCCGGCGATTCGCCGTTGTTGCCCAGCCCGGCCGTGGCGGAGGTGACTCCGTGTGTCATCTCGTGCGCGGCGATGTCCAGGGACGTCACCGGGTGCTGTCCGTCCGCGCCGTCGCCGTAGCTCATGCAGAAGCAGCCGTCCTGCCAGTTGGCGTTGGCGAGGGGGACCCCTTTCACGGATTCGTAGTGGACTCGGGAGGAACTGCCGCGGCCGTCGTCGGCTATGCCGTTGCGGCCGAAGCTGTCGTGGTAGAAGTCCCACGTCGTCTGCGCGCCGTACGCTGCGTCGACCGCCGCGGTCTGAGGGTTCGCCGCCGTTCCGTCGCCCCAGACGTCGTCGTCATCGGTGAGCAGGACCCCGTTGGAGTTGACGCTCGAGTCGAGCGTCCGGTGACCACCGTGCTGCGGGTCGATCAGGGCGTACGTGCCGTCGTCCTGGCGGGTGGAGCCGATCGTGACCTGCCCGCTGTAGAGGCTGTTGCCCTGGGCGGACTCCACGTGTTCGGAGTTCTCCAGGGTGGCGCCGCCCGCGGCGTCGGTCACGACATGGCGTTCGCTGGGGGAGCCGTCCTGCTGTACGCCGGTGACCACCGTCTCCCAGGCCAGTTGGGGCTTGTCGTTCATCATCCAGACGACCTGGCGGGGGGCGGTGTGCGCGTCCCCCCTGCGGGTGCCCTTGGCCGCGGCCTTGCTCAGGGCCGACTTCTTCGCGTCGTCCGCCGACACCTTGGCCTTGGTCGTCGGCAGGGCCAGCTTCGCCTTGGAGGCGTAGGTGACGGTGCGGGCGTCGTGCCGCTGATGGACCACCAGGTCGCCGCCGATGACGGGCAGTCCGGCGTAGGTCCGCTCGTAGCGGGTGTGGACCGTTCCGTCGGCGTCCTGGATCACGTCCTTCGGGATCAGCTTCTCGTGGGGGCCGAGGTTCAATGAATGGGCGGTGTCCGGCGCCGCGTTGGTCGCCTGGTCGAGCAGCCGCCGGCGCTGCGTGGGTGACAGGTGAGCGCTCCCGGCCCCCGGTCTGGCCGTCGCCTTGATCTGCGGTAGCGCTCCCACCTTGCGGGTGCCCCCGGACGCGTCCGAAGTGGGGGCGGCGCCGGCCGAGGCGGGCAGTGCGGAGAAGGCGAGTGCCGCGGCCGTGATCACCACGGTCGCGGCCAGGCGCCGCCGGGGCCGGTGCGAACCCTGTGGGGACGCAGCCCTGTTACTGGAGGAGTTCAATCTGGGGGACCTTCCGTTGTCCGTGTGTCGATGTCGACAGCCGCGCACGACGCGCCTCAAGGGCTGTCTCGTGACTGCTGGTCAGCGCGCCGCGGCTCGCACTGCACCTTCGCTGGCACACCTGCGCCATGACAAGGAGAAATCGGAGGGGACTACGTGCAGTTGCGCAGGTGTGAAACCGGTATCGGCGACGAGGGCATTCCGCATGGGCACGTGTCGGCTTCTCGTCAGCAGGGGGTCGGTGCCGCGCGCGTGAGCGCGACACCGGCCCCCGCGCGAGCGTCACTCGAGGCCGAAGGCCCGCATGACGGTCTGGGTGACGCCGCCGCCGTTGTGCTGCTTGGCGGTGACCCGGATGGACACGTATTCGGCCCTGGACGGGGCGTTAAGGGACGCCTGCCAGGTACCCCTCTTCTCCTTCAGGTCCTGACGCTTCCAGGTCTTCCCGTCGTCGTAGGAGACCTCGAGTCCCAGCGAGGAGACCGCGTCCCTGGCGGAGGAGCTGCCGAGCACGTCGGGCGTGATGGACAGGTCCGTCTTGCGGCCGGCCCGGCCTGCGGCGTCCAGGTCCGTTTCGTAGTCCAGCTGGACCAGCGGAACGGCCTGCACGTCGGTGCCGGCCCCGGAGGTGAAGCTCCACTCGGTGCGGGTGGTGTCGGAGTAGGGGCTGAGGCTGGGATCACCCTTCGTCTCGACGACCATCCGGTACGGCAGTTCCTGCGGTGCCAGCGCGTCGCGGTAGATCCAGGGCGAGCCTTCGATCCGGTTCAGCAGCTTGTCGCCCTGGTAGAGCGAGACGGTCTGCGGGGCGCCGATCATCCCGCCGCTGTGCGCGGCCCCGGCATCGCCGAACGCCTCGAGATAGCCGCTGAACCACTCCCCACCGCGGTACAGGATGTTGTTGTTGAGCAGGCGGGGCCGGATGATGGGTCCGAACCAGCGGTCCTTGTGTACGCTACCCGGCTGGTACGCCACCTGGTCGGTGCGCGAATCAGTGAATCCCAGGACAGTGCCGAACTGCTGCCACTTGCGGCCGCCACCGGCGGAGACCCAGTCGGTGCGCGGCCCCGGGGTGACCGGCTCGGCGGACAGCGAGGGCGCCGCGGTTCCCGGCCATTCGTACGGAGGGAAGTCCACCCGCTTCTCGATGGCCTGCATGCCGGCCGGCGGGGCGAAGTCGAGGTCGATCCGGGCGAGGTCGCCGGGGTCCGTCCCGGCCGAGGGGTCCGCAGGGACTCCACCGACGTGGTAGTCGGCCAGGTCGTACAAATACTCGGGCGCGGGGTGAGCCTCGACAGCGAGCCGTACTCCTGTCTTGCCCGCGGCGGTGATCTTCTTGATCAGTGCCTCTCCCTCGTCCTGGGTCACCGAGGCGACCGGGACCACGCCGGTGGTCACGCCGTCGGTGTCGCCGTACCAGTCGTTCTTCCGTCCGTAGCCCTCGTTGACCACCACGAGCATCGCCGCACCGGCCGACTTCGCCGCTGCCGCCTGGTCCGCGGGGGTCACGGTGTCGCTGCTGTGCACGACCACGGCCTTGCCGCGGGCGGAGACGCCGGCGTACTCGGCCGGTGAGCCGGTGCCGGCCAACACGGCGTCGAGGCGCGACGGGCCGGCCGGCAGCGGCTTGGCACCGGGCTGCACGAGCGCGTCGTCAAGGCGGTGGCCACCGTAGGTGATCGCCAGCGGGGTCTGCTCGGCGCGGATCCTGGTGCTGAAGGCGAAGCTGCCCTTCTTCACCTTGTCCTTGGTCGGCAGGGCCCACAGGCTGTCGTAGGCAGGGGAGGTGAACTCCACGTCGAACAGGGCTCCCCAGTTCGGCACGGGCTCGGCCGACGTCCAGTTCCGGTAGATGTCGATCCTGCTCTGGACGACGGCGCTCGGCTTGGGCGTCGCCACCTTCACCTGGCGTGCCTGCGAGGCGTCGAGCTCCACGGTCCGGTCGGCCGCCAGGTCGACTTCGGGAGCGGTCAGCACCGCGTACCCGAGGGAGTGGGGGCCGTGCAGACCTTCCACGTCGGCGAAGGAGAAGACCGTGTAGGAGCCGGGGGCCAGCCGCCGGGAGGCCGTTCCGTCCGAGGGGACCTCCACGAGGAAGTCGCTACCGTCAGCGCCCCGGATGTCAACGACGCCGCTCATGGGTCGGCCGGCGCGGTCCTTGAGACTGACGGTCAGGGCGTACTTCTCGGACTCGACCGAGAACCCTGCGGCCGTGTGCACCTCACCGCCGTTGAAGCGTGCCGTGACGCGGGCGGTGTACTGGCCCGCCGCGAGCCCCCTCGGGTCCGCCACCAGGCCGGCCTGCGCGGTTCCGTGCGCGGGCACGGTGACATGGTCGGCGCCCAGCGTGAAGGCCTGCGCCGGCGTGCTGCCCGCGTCGACGGAGAGGTCCAGAGTGACCGGGGCGTCCGTGGTGTTGGTGTAGGTGATCTGCCGCTGGATCGGCTGCCGCTGCGTCTCGGGCGACCACTTGACGAGCCCCGCGTCCACCGATCCGGTGGCGAAGACCTTGGCGTAGTACGCACCGGGCACGTTCACCCGGCCGGCGCCGGCCTGGTAGGGGCTGTAGTCGGGGGTGGGCACGCTTGTGCTCATCAAGGCGTCCTTGATCTGCTGCGCGCTCCACTCCGGGTGCTTCTGGGCCAGCAGGACGGCCGCACCGGCGACGTGGGGCGTCGCCATGGAGGTGCCGCTGTCCAGGCGGTAGTAGCCCTCTCCGCCGTCGTTCATGTACTGCGAGCGTGCGGCGAGCACGTTCACACCGGGAGCGGTGATATCCGGCTTGAGCCCGTCATCGTCCTCGCGCGGACCGGCACTGGAGAAGGCGGCCAGGTGGTCGGAGCCGTCCACCGCGCCGACGGTGAGTGCGGCCTCTGCGGTTCCGGGCGAGCCGAGAGTGTAGGCACCCTGTTCTCCGTTGTTGCCCGCGGCGATGACGAAGAGTGCGCCCGTCTCGGCGCTCAACTGGTTCACGGCCTGGCTCAGCGGATTGTCCTGGCCGTTCCGGACCGCACTGCCGAGGCTCATGCTGATCACCTTGGCGTGCTCGGTCCGCGCCGCCCACTCCATGCCGTTGATGATCCAGGAGTCCTGACCGACGTTCTGGTCACTGAGTACCTTCCCCACCAGCAGATCGGCCTCGGGAGCGACTCCCTTCTCCTTTCCGCCGGACGCGGCGCCCGTCCCTGCGACGGTGGAGGCGGTGTGCGTCCCGTGCCCGAACCGGTCGATGACGTCCTCGCCGGGGACGAAGCTCTTGGACGCCACGATGCGATCCTTGAGGTCCGGATGGGTGGTGTCCACCCCGGTGTCCAGGACGGCGACCCGCACCCCGCCGCCCGTGCCGCCGCCTGCCCAGACCGCTGGAGCGCCGATCTGCGCCGTGCTGTCGGCGAGGGTCCCCTTCGCCTTGCCGTCGAGCCACACCTTGTCCACGCCGGCGGTGAAGGGAGGCGTTCGCGGCGTGCCGCTCTTGCGAGCTGTCGACCGGCTGTTGGTGAGGGCCGCCCAGAAGGTGGCGGACTTCGACCGACGGGTGCGCACCGCCTCGCCGTGGACCACGGGCAGGCTCAACGTGGTCTCGGAGCCGGGCAGCGCCGCGTTGGGCCGCGGAGTGGGCGAGCCCTTCTCGGTGTCGGGCTTGAGGGTCGCCGCGTCCTTCTTGTGGGTGACGATCAGGGGGAGCGAGGTCGCGTGCTCGTCGTCGTAGCCCTGGGCTATCAGCTCGGTCACGTCGAAGAGTTGCTTGTCGAGCCGGCCGCCCGCGATGTAGGGCATGGCGTTGTCGGGGTACACGTAGGTGTCCCGGCCTTCGGTGGTGACACGTACCGAGCCCGTGGCACCCGGTGCGCGTTTGACGCTGACCGCGGGCGCCGCTCCGGCAGCTCCTTGAGTCACCGTCACTTTGTCGCCGGTGATCAACGTGACCGTGGTCGGTGCAGGATGATTGCGGTTGGCCAAGCCCGTGGCTGTCGCGGCCAGTTGGGGAGAAGCGGCGTCCTGAGCCGCGGACGGGGCCACCGGGGTGGCGACGACTGCGGTCGCGATGGCAACCGCCACGGCCGATCTTCGGGAAAGAGATATCCTCACCTTGCCTCCGGCGGCGACGGTCTTCTGAATCAGTGGGGCTGGAGCTGAATAGCAAATGCCAGATCGGCGGAGTTACAGCCGGATTGTTGTCGAACCGCGTTTGGCCGGGGGCGGCGTCCCTCGCATCACGAACGTTCGATTTCCAATCCTGAGGTCCTTCCGTTCGGCCGTGTGTCGATGTCGACAGCCGCGCACGACGCGACTCAAGGGCTGTCCCGTGACTGTTGGTCAGCGGGCCCGCGGCTCGCACTGCACCTTCGCCGTCACACGGGCACCATGACAAGGAGAAGTCGGAGGGGACTACGTGCAGTTGCGCAGGTGTGAAACCGGTGCCCGCGGTCGGGACATCCCGGGCGGACACGAGTCGGCTGCTCGGCCCCCGGCTGCCTATGCGGCCGACCCGGAACAGCGTGGCAGGCTCCCGCGGCGTGAGGCCGGTCCGCCGGGAGTCGGCAATGAGGAGGCAGGGCTGCTGCCGGGAGTCGTCAACACCTTCCACCAGGTGGGCGGTTCGATCGAGTCGCGCCCGCGGGACAAGCCGATCCGCCGCGTAGGGCTGTCACAAACGGGGAGGCCGTCTTGTCCTTGCTGTCGACAGTCCCTGTTCGGAGGAATGCATGAGCGCTGAGCACGCACACCTGCCCCCAGGCGTCGAGGTGATCGCGACCCTGCCGGAGGCGGCGGCCGGTATCCCGGCGGGCGCCGAGGCCAGGACCGTCCGGGTCACCCTGCCGCCCGGTGACCCCGGCGCGCCGCCGCACCGGCATCCCGGGCCGCTCTTCGGCTGGGCGGCCGCCTCGGGTACTCAGGGCCGGTGACGCCGTGTTCGAGCCCGGGGGCGACGTGATCCACTACCAGGGCGGCAACAACCTTCCGGACGCGCAGTCGCAGCTGGTGGTGACCATGTTCGCGCCGCCGGGCACTCCGGTGCTGACCGTGGTCAACGCGGAGGAGCTGGCCGCACGGCGACACATGCGGGTCACCCGGCCATGATGACCGCCACTCGGCATGCGCCACGGACGGGATGATCGAGCCCTCGAGCCCGCTTGCAGACCATGTCGGTCGGAGACCTGCCGCCGCCGGGCCGGCGAACCCCGGTCTGGGCCGGTGCGACAGGTCGCAGGTCCGCAGCACAACCGGTGACGACTTGCCCGATTCCTTCGCCTGGGGGACGAAATAGGGCGTAATCTCGTATTTCACCTATTGACCGACTTGATCTGCAATACAACAAAATGCGGTCGAGGGGTGGCTTTGTCGTTCCATGTCGACAGGGAGACCGCTCGTCCGGCGTGACGCAATTCACTTACGATGCACCTTAGTGCATTATCGATTCCTTAACTGGCGCCTGTTTGCAGCGCTCGTCCCGGGCAACGCGTCGAGCGGCAACTACCGCGCTTAGTAAAAAGAGGAATTGTCGACTTATTAACCGGCGGTTAAGAATGTCCCCGCCGCAGCGCACCACAAACGAAATGCGGTGTGGATTGTCGAGGGGGATCGGCGACAACTGCGGGCCATGCAATCCATGGACAAGGACCGCACCATGCCCAGACATGCCGCCAAACGCTCTCGCCGGCCTCGCCGCTTCTCCGCCGGCAGCGCCGTCATCACCGGCTCATTCGCCCTGGCGTGCACGGCCACGCTCGGGACGGCCGGGGCCGCCCATGCCGTTCCGGTCGTCGCATCCACCAGCACGGCCACCTACGTCGTCAGGCCCGGCGACCACCTGGCCGCGATCGCCCGATCCCTCGACGTGCCGGGCGGCTGGCAGGCCATCGCAGAGGCCAGCCACCTCTCCAGCCCCTACGTCGTCTATCCGGGCCAGGTCCTGACCCTGCCCACCGGATCTTCCTCGGCCGTGAAGAGCGAATCCTCCTCGGCCGCGAAAACCGGAACTTCGACGGCCGCGAAGACCGAATCCTCCCCGGCCGTGAAAACCGGATCTTCGACGGCCGCCGACACCACGGCCGCCTCCAGTGACCAGGCGACCTACCCGAACAACCTGGACGGCTGGATCAGGCACTCGCTGGCCGTCATGGCGAAGAACGGCATCCCGGGCACGTACAACGGCATCTACCGCAACGTCATGCGGGAGTCCTCCGGCAACCCGAACGCCATCAACCTCTGGGACTCCAACGCGGCGAAAGGCACCCCGTCGAAGGGCCTCCTCCAGGTCATCGCCCCGACCTTCAGCACGTACCACGTGCCCGGCACCTCGTGGAACATCTACGACCCGGTGGCCAACATCACGGCCGCGTGCAACTACGCGTACCACCGTTACGGCTCGATCGACAACGTCAACGGCCCCTACTGACGGGCACTCAGGGGCTCGGCAGGGACATGGACGGGGTGGTGTCCCAGGGCGGCCACCGGCCACGACGACCTCTCCATCCACCTTGCACGCCCACGCGCGCGACCGTACGCCGTGATGTGACACACCACGGCGTACGGCGGGGACACGGTTGCCGGGCGGCCCGTCACCACGGACGCACGGTGTCAGACGAGGGTGACCTCAACGGGCAGCCTCTTGATGCCGTTGACGAAGTTGGAGCGGACCCGGGGCACGTCGCCCACGAGGCGGATGCCCGCCAGGCGCGGGATCAGTTCCTCGAACATGATACGGATCTCGGTCCGGGCCAGCAGGTTGCCCAGGCACAGGTGCGGGCTGCCCTTGCCGAAGGTGATGTGGTCGTTGTCCTGCCGGGTGACGTCGAAGTCGTAGGGGTTGCCGAAGACCTCCTCGTCGCGGTTGCCGGAGGCGAACCACATGACGACCTTGTCGCCTTCCTTGATCTGCTTGCCGCCGAGTTCGACGTCGCGGGTGGCGGTGCGCCGGAAGTGGTAGACGGGGGAGGCCCAGCGCAGGAACTCCTCGACCGCGGTCGGGATGAGGGAGGGGTCCTCCTGGAGCCGGGCGAGCTGCTCGGGGTGCTGGAGGAGGGCCAGCATGGAGTGCGTGATGGTGTGGCGGGTGGTCTCGTTGCCGGCGACGACCAGGAGCAGGAAGTAGTTGTCGAAGTCCTGCGCGGAGAGCGGGACCCCGTCGCGAGGCGTCTCGTTGACCAGCTTGGAGATCAGGTCGGTGCCGGTGCCGCCGCGGCGCTGCCGGGCCAGCTCGCGGCCGTAGGCGAAGACCTCCAGCGAGGCGGGTGAGCGGAACGGCAGGTCGCGGTACTTCTCGCTCTCCTCGCTGTGCAGCAGGACGTCGGCGTAGTCGGGGTCGGTATTGCCGATGATGCGGTTGCCCCAGTCGATGAGCTGCTGGTTGTCCTCCGGGGGCACGTCCAGGAGGCGGGCCAGGACGTTGATGGGGAAGTCGGCGGAGACCTCCTTGACGAAGTCGAAGGTGCCCTTGGCCAGGGCCGCGTCGAGCGTGGTGGCGGTCAGGCCGCGCAGGAAGTCGGCGTAGCTGTTGATGACGCTCGCGCCGAACTGCCGCTGCAGCAGGCTGCGCAGGGCGCGGTGGCGGACGCCGTCAAGCTCCAGGATGGAAGCACGCTTCTTGATCTGGTCCTCGTCGACCTCTTCGAGATTGACGAACCGCGTCGAGGTGAAGGTCTGCGCGTCGCGGTCGACGCGGGCGATGTCGGCGTGCCGGGTGAGGGCCCAGAAGCCGGAGTTGGGGGCCTCTTCGGGCTGCCAGTGGACGGGGGCCTGGTGGCGCAGGGTGTGGAACATGCGCCAGGGGGTGACGCCGTCGGTGAAGTTGTCGAGGTTCGCGAGGTCGACGTCGGCCAGGGGCAGGGGCTCGCGCACGGCGTCGCTCACGGACGGGGTGGTGATCGTCATGGGGTGGGGCTCCTCGGCGTCACAGATGGTAGGCGTACTCGGTGAACTCCCAGTCGGTGACGTGCCGGTGGAAGCGTGCGACCTCGTCGCGCTTGTACGAGAGGTAGGAAGCGGTGAAGTCCTTGCCGAGCACCTCGGTCAGTGCCGTGTCCGCCTCCAGGGCGTCCAGGGCGGCCGGCAGGGTCGTCGGCAGGACGGCGGACTTGGTGGTGTCGTAGCCGTAACCCTCCAGTGGTGCCGGCGGCTCCTCGCCGGCCAGCACCCCCAGCAGGGCCGCCGCGACGGTGCCCGCGATCAGCAGGTAGGGGTTGGCGCTCGCATCGCCCAGCCGCAGTTCGAGCCGGGAGCCGGCGCCGCGCTCGGGCGGGACGCGGACCATGGCGCTGCGGTTGTCCAGGCCCCAGTCGACCAGCCAGGGCGCGAGGGTGTCGGGGCCGAAGCGCTTGTAGGAGTTGACCGTCGGATTGGCCAGTGCCGCGAGCGCGGGGGCGTGCGCGAGGACGCCGGCCACCGCGTGGCGCGCCGTGGCCGACAGGCCGTAGGGCGCGGAGGTGTCGCCGAAGGTGTTGTCGCCCCGGTCGTCCACGCAGGACAGGTGGAGGTGGAAGCCGGAGCCGCCCACGCCGTTGAAGGGTTTGGCCATGAAGGTGGCGAGCCGGCCCTCCTTGCGGGCCAGTTCCTTGATCGCGGCCTTGAAGCGGAAGGCGCGGTCCGCGGCCGCCATGGCGTCCGAGTGGGTCAGGTTGATCTCGAACTGCGAGCCGTCGAACTCGTGGTTGCCGCTGCTCACGCCGATGCCCAGGTCACGCAGCAGCCGGAGGGTGCGCAGCAGGTGGTTGTCGCCGTCCGCGCGCAGTCCCGCGGTGTAGACGACGCCCTGGGCCTCGCTGTAGCGGCGCCAGCCGGTCGGGGCGTCAGGGGCGGCCTCGCACAGGAAGTACTCCAGTTCCGGACCCACCACCGGGCGCAGGCCGTGCTCGTGACATCGGTCGATGACACTGCGCAGCAGATCGCGGGGGGACTCGGGCGCGGCGAGCCCGGTGGCCGGGTCGGTGACCTCGCCGAGGCAGGTGGCGACTCCGGGCTCCCACGGCAGGGGGGTCAGGGTGTCGAGATCGGGGCGCACGCAGATGTCGGGCAGGCCGGCGTCCAGGCCTCCGGCCACCGGGACCACGTCGCCCTGGGGGGTGGTGTGGTAGACGGCGCGGCAGAAGGCGAGGCCGTGCTCGCAGGCCGAGGGCAGCTGGTCCAGCAGGACGTCCCTGGCCCGTTCGGTGCCGATGAGGTCGGGATAGGTCACCCGGACCACGTCGATGCCCTCGGCGGCCAGCCGCTCCATATGGCGGTGGACGGGTGAGGTGTCGGATGCGCTCACCGGTGTCTCCTCTAGGGGAAGGGGGCGCCTCCCAGAGCTCAGAGCGCTGGGGGAGAGGGGGAGGGGCGGTGTCGCACTGCGAGAGGCGCAGTGGGCCCGCTCACTTGTTTGATGCCAAACGGTAGGGACGCCCGTCACCCTCCCGCAAGGGTTCTGCCGCAGAAATTTATCCAGCTGGATAGCTATTGACCAGAGGCCCGGCCGTTCCTATGTTGTTTGAAGCCAAACGAGTTGGGGGTCGGCATCGACCGCACCCCTTTGGCCGGGGCCCGGACCCCGCTGTCCGGGCCCCCCTTTCCCCTCTCCGACGCCCCTCAGTACCAGGAGGAACGGCCATGAAGGTCGTCGTCGACATGAACAAGTGCCAGGACCACGGCCAGTGCGTCTTCGCCGCACCCGACGTCTTCAGCTTCGACGACGCCGGGCACCTGGCCTACGTCCCCGACCCAGACGAAGCGCTCCGCGACGAGGTCGAGGAGGCCGCCGACGTCTGCCCGCTCCAGGCCATCCGGATCGAGGACTGAACCCGTGAGCGCGACCGTCGTCGTGGCCGGCGCGTCCATGGCCGGCCTGCGCGCCGCCGAACAGCTGCGCGCGGCCGGCTGGAGCGGGCCGATCACCCTGGTCGGGGACGAGCCCCACATGCCCTACAACCGGCCGCCGCTCTCCAAGGAGGTCCTGGCCGGCCGGGCCCCGTTCGAGTCCCTCGCCTTCAGGCCCCGCGCCAGCGTCGCCGACGTGCGGTGGAGCCTGGGCACGAAGGTGGTCCGGTCCGACCTCGACCGTCGCGTCGTCGAACTCGACGACGGCGAGGTCCTGCCGTACGCCGGTCTGGTCGTGGCGACCGGTATGCGCCCGAGGCGACTGCGCTGCCCCGGCCCTCTCGCCGGGCGGCACACCGTCCGCACCCTGGTCGACGCCCAAGGGCTGCGCGAGGCGCTGACCCGCCCGGGCGCGCGCGTGGTCGTGGTCGGGGCCGGATTCATCGGCTGCGAGGTGGCCGCCACCGCCGTGGCCCTCGGTGCCGCCGAGGTCACCGTGGTCGACCCGCTGCCGCTGCCCATGGTCGGGCCCCTCGGCGGCCTGCTCGGCGAAGCGCTGCTGAGGCGCCACGAACAGCGGGGTGTCCGGTTCGCCCTCGGCAGAGGAGTGACCGGCTTCGAGGGGGACGACCGGGTCACCGGCGTGGTCCTGTCCGACGGCACGGTCGTCGCCGCGGACGTCGTGGTGGAGTCGGTCGGCTCCGTCGCCAACACCGAATGGCTCGACGGCAACGGCCTGGACCTCACCGACGGTGTGCTCACGGACGAGCACCTGCGGGTGGGCGGCCGTCCCGACGTGGTCGCGGTCGGCGACGTCGCCCGCTTCCCCAACGCCCGCTACGACGGCGTACCCCGCCGCGTCGAGCACTGGTCGATCCCCACGGACACCGCCAAGCACGCCGCCCGCGTCCTCGCCGCCCACCTCCACGGAACCGTCGCCGACCTCGCGCCGTTCGCTCCGCTGCCGACCTTCTGGAGCGACCAGCACGACTTCCGGCTCCAGTCCTTCGGCGCTCCCGCCCTCGGCAAGGACGACGTGCGCGTCCTGGACGGCGACCCCGACGGCGACGTCCTGGCCGGCTACCACGCGGACGGCCGCCTGGTCGGCGTCGTCGCCCTCGGCGGCCAGGCCGCCGCGGCGGCCGCCGCCCGCTAC
>NZ_MUBM01000244.1 GCF_002154505.1 Streptomyces carpinensis
GCGCACCGCCCGCGGCGGCGGGAACGGGCGGGCCGCTGCCGGGCTGCGCCCGTCCGCCGCCGCGGGCGGTGCGCGCCGGGCCGCGCCGCCGCCCGGCGTGCCCGTGTGGCCGGGCGCGTCGACGCCGCTCGGCGCCCGCTTCCGGATCGGCCCGGACGGGGTGGCCGGCACCAACTTCGCGCTGTGGGCCGGCGGCGCGGAGGCCGTGGACCTGTGTCTGTTCGACGAGGCGGGCAAGGAGACCCGCGCCCGGCTCACCGAGTGGACGCACGAGATCTGGCACGGCTTCGTCCCCGGGGTCATGCCCGGCCAGCGCTACGGCTTCCGGGTGCACGGCCGCTGGGACCCGTGGACCGGCGCCCGCTGGAACCCGGCGAAGCTGCTGCTCGACCCGTACGCGCGCGCGGTGGACGGCGAGTACGCCTCCTTCGGCCTGTCACCGGAGTTGTACGGGCACGTCCGGGACTGGCCGGACCAGCATGTCGCGGACACCGTGCGCGACGACCGTGACTCCGCGCCCTTCGTCCCCAAGGGCGTGGTCGTCCAGGACGACGACGACTGGTCCGACGACCGCCGCCCCAAGACTCCGTGGGCGGACTCGGTCCTCTACGAACTGCACGTGCGTGGCTTCACCAAGCGCCACCCGGGGGTACCGGAGGAGCTGCGGGGGACATACGCGGGCCTCGCCCACCCGGCGGCGGTCGAGCACCTGGTGAAGCTGGGCGTGACGGCGGTGGAGCTGCTGCCGGTGCACCAGTTCGCGCACGAGGACCACCTGCTCCGCCGCGGCCTGCGCAACTACTGGGGGTACAACTCGATCGGCTACTTCGCCCCGCACGCCGGCTACGCGGCCTCCGGCACCACCGGCCAGCAGGTCGGCGAGTTCAAACGGATGGTCCGCGCGCTGCACGCGGCCGGCATCGAGGTCATCCTCGACGTGGTCTACAACCACACCGCGGAGTCGAACGAGTACGGCCCGACGCTGTCCCTGAAGGGCATCGACAACCAGGGCTACTACCGCCTGACGTCCGACGCCCGCAGATACGCCGACTACACCGGCTGCGGCAACACCCTGCACGTCGTCCAGCCGCACGTGCTGCGCCTGATCACCGACTCGCTGCGGTACTGGGTCACCGAGATGGGCGTGGACGGCTTCCGCTTCGACCTGGCCGCCGCGCTGGCCCGCTCCATGCACGACGTGGACATGCTCTCCCCGTTCCTCGCCGTGATCGCCCAGGACCCGGTGCTGCGCCGGGTGAAGCTGATCGCCGAGCCGTGGGACGTGGGCTCCGGCGGCTACCAGGTGGGGGCCTTCCCGCCCCTGTGGACGGAGTGGAACGACCGCTACCGCAACGCGGTGCGGGACTTCTGGCGCCACGCCCTGCCGGACGTGCGGGAGATGGGCTACCGGCTGTCCGGCTCCAGCGACCTGTACGCCTGGGGCGGCCGCCGCCCGTACGCCTCCGTCAACTTCGTCACCGCGCACGACGGCTTCACCCTCCGCGACCTGGTGAGCTACGACCGCAAGCACAACGAGGCCAACGGTGAGGGCAACCGGGACGGCACGGACGACAACCGCTCCTGGAACTGCGGGGCGGAGGGCGAGACGGACGACGAGCGGGTACGGGCGCTGCGGCGCCGGCAGCTGCGCAACCTGCTGACCACGCTGCTGCTGTCCACGGGCGTGCCGATGCTGGTCGCGGGCGACGAGCTGGGCCGCACCCAGCGCGGCAACAACAACGCCTACTGCCAGGACAACGAGATCGGCTGGCTGGACTGGTCCCTGCTGGACGACCCGGGGTGGCGGGCCCTGTTCGACCTCGTCTCCCGCCTGATCGCCCTGCGCCACCGCCACCCGGTCCTGCGCCGCCGGGCGTTCTTCTCCGGGCGCGCCCACTCCGCGGACGGCCTGCGGGACCTGGCCTGGTTCACCCCGCGCGGCACGGAGATGACGGAAGGCGACTGGTACGCCCCCGCGGCCACGTTGGGCATGTATCTGTCCGGCCGCGACATCCCGGGCCGGGACGAGCGCGGCGCTCCCGTCCTCGACGACAGCTTCCTGGCCGTCCTGCACGCCGGCGACCGCGCGGTGAGCTTCGTCCTGCCCGGGCCGCCGTGGGCGGACCGCTACGAGGTGCTCGTGGACACCTCACGGGAGGAGCAGGCGCGGGCGCCGCGGGTGACACACCGGTCGGGGGCGGAGATCACGGTGCCGGGCCGTTCCGTGCTGCTGCTGAAGGTCACGGGCTGACCCGCGGGGACCTCGCCCGCTCGGCTCCGCGCTCAGCCGAGGATCCCCCGGTCGTACGCCACCGCGACCGCGGCCGCCCGGTCGTTGACGCCGAGCTTGGCGTACAGGTGGGTGAGGTGGGTCTTCACGGTGGCCTCGCTGATGAACAGTTCGCGGGCGATCTCCCGGTTGGAGGTGCCCCTGGCGACCAGCGCCAGCACCTCGCGCTCACGGGCCGAGAGCGGTTCGTTGCCGGGGGCGGGGGCGCGGACCGCGGAGACCAGCCGGGAGGCGACGGCCGGGGAGAGGACCGTACGGCCCTCGGCGGCGGCCCGGACGGCGGTGAACAGCTCGTCACGGGGTGCGTCCTTCAGGAGGTAGCCGGTCGCCCCCGCCTCGATCGCGGGCAGTGTGTCGGTGTCGGTGTCGTACGTGGTCAGGACGAGCACCTTGGCGCGTGAGCCACGGCGGGTCAGCTCCCGGATGGCGTCCACGCCCGAGCCGCGCGGCATGCGCAGGTCCATGAGGATCACGTCCGGGTCCAGGGCGGTGGCACGGTCGACCGCCTCCACGCCGTTCGCCGCCTCCCCGAGCACCCTGAAGCCAGGGACGGAGTCGAACATGCCGCGCAGACCGTCCCGGACGACCGGGTGGTCGTCGACGATCAGCAGGGAGATGGCGGTGTCAGCGGTCATCGCGCACCAACGGTACGCGAGCCGACACCGCCGTGCCGTGCCCCGGCTCCGACTCGACCGTGAGGGAGCCGGCGATGCGCTCGGCCCGGGCCCGCATGCCGTCCAGGCCGAAGCCGCCGCTTCGGGTGCGCTCGGGTACGGCGGCCGGGTCGAAGCCGGTGCCGTCGTCGCGGATGTCCAGCGTGACCTCGTCGCCCATGAAGGACAGCGTCACCCCGACCCGGGTCGGGCGGGCGTGCCGGGCCGCGTTGGACAGGGCCTCCTGGGCGATGCGCAGCAGGGTCGCCGAGACCTCCTCGTGCAGCTGCTCGGTGGTGCCGGTGACCGTGAACTCCGCGCGCACCGCGGTGCGTTCGCGCCATTCGGCGACCGTCTTCTTCAGCGCCTCGGGCAGCCCGTCGGCGGCGAGGGCCACCGGGGCCAGGTTGTGCACCGAGCGGCGGGCCTCGCCGAGGCTGTGCCGGGCGAGGCCGGAGGCACGCTCCAGGTGGACGCGGGCGGTGTCCAGGTCGGGGGCGTTCGCCACGACCTGGAGCTGGGCGATGATCCCGGTCAGGCCCTGGGCGATGGTGTCGTGGATCTCGGCCGCGAGCCGGCGGCGCTCGTCGGCGACGCCCGCCTCCCGCGCCTGCACCAGGAGCTGGGCGTGCAATGCCGCGTTCTCGTCCAGGGCCTGCTGCAACGCCGTGTTGGTGCGCTCCAGTTCGGCGATGGTCTCGGTGCGCTCGCGCGACCGCCGCGTCTCCTGCTCGGTGAGATGGGCGACCACCATCTGCAGGCCGGAGTTGGCGGCCAGGAGCGCGACGAAGACGATCCACTGGACCGCGCTCCCGAACGGCATCCCGCCGGCCTGCGCGCCGGCCACGGTGACCGCGCTCGCGAACAGTCCGAGCCGGTGCCACCTGCCCGGGAGGGTCTCGTCAGCGTCCATGTAGCCGGCCGCGGCGTAGAACGCGAAGAACGGGTTGAGCCAGGTGAGGGCGAAGGCCAGGGCCCAGCGGAGTATGTAGTACGCGGCGCCTGCCCGGGACGGGGTCCGGCGCCGGTCGGGTCCGCTGGGACGGGTGCTGTGCCACCACAGCTGGAGCGCGACCGCGGTACCGAGCAGGGCCCAGGCTGTGTACCACTTGGCTGGGCCGGCGTGCGGGTCGGCGGTCGCGAGCGCGGGGACGAGACCGATGCCGAGCAGCCCGTACGGCCCCCAGGTGTGCAGTTGCCCCCAGCGCCGTTCGATCTGCGTGTCCAACGCGGTCATGTCCCCAGTCTGCACAGCTGCGTTCCTACTCCCAGCGGAACCAGCGACTCGCCGCACCCGTCAGCAGGAGGGTCCACACCGCCAGCACCCCTAGATGGCCCCAGCCCGGCCAGTGCCCGGCCGCCGCCTCGCCCAGGGCCCGGGCCGCCGCGCCGAAGGGGGTCAGCTGCACCACACGCGCCAGCGTGTGCGGCATCGCCTGCACCGGCAGCCACACGCCCGCGCAGAACATCATCGGGAAGAACACCGCCGAGCCGATCGCGCCCGCGATCTTCGTGGTGCGGGACAGCGCCGAGACGACGGAGCCGAGGGCGAGGGCCGACGCGGTCGCGAGCAGCAGGGCCAGCAGGTACCCGGCCGGCTGCTCGGGCAGCGTCACGTCGAAGGCGAGCCGGCCGACGGCGAGCGCGAGCAGCGCCGAGGCCAGCGCCACCGTGCCCTGGACGGCCATCTGCGCGGACAGCAGGGCGGAGGGCCGTACCGGGGTGAGCCGCATCCGGCGCAGGATGCCCCGCTCCCGGTGGCCGGTCAGTACCTGGGGCAGCGACTGCACCCCGGACATGATCAGGGCGATCAGGACGGCGATGGGCACATAGGCGTCGACCGGCCGCAGCCCGCCCAAAGACTCGTCGGCCTCCCGGAACGAGGGGATCGAGCCGAGGATCACCAGCAGCAGCGTCGGGAACAGGAAGATCCAGAACACGGCGCCGGGTTCACGGCGGAAGAGACGGAACTCGGTGCGCAGGACGGCGGTGTTCATGCCGCGGCCTCCTTGGTCAGGTCCAGGAACGCGTCGTCGAGAGTGGCGTCGGTGACGCGCAGCTGGTGGGCGGTGACGCGGTGGCGGGCGAGCAGGGTGATGACCGCGTTCACGGTCTCGTCGGTGCCGGAGAGCGTGATCCGGCCGTCCTTGCGCTCGATCGAGGCGATGGCCGGGAGGGAGGTGAGGTCATGGTCGTCCAGCGGGGCCGACGGGGTGAAGCTGATGACGGTGGCACCCGCCGACCGGCGGATGAGTCCGGCCGGGGTGTCCAGCGCCGCGACCCGTCCCTTGTCGATCACCGCGATGCGGTCGCACAGCCGCTGCGCCTCCTCCATGAAGTGGGTGACGAGCAACACGGTGACCCCGCTCTCGCGGACGTCCTCGATGAGCTCCCAGGTGTCGCGGCGGGCACGCGGGTCGAGGCCGGTGGTCAGCTCGTCCAGCACGACGGCACGCGGGTTCCCGATGAGCGCCAGGGCGATGAACAGGCGCTGCCGCTGCCCGCCGGACAACTTGCCGAACCGGGTGCCGAGCTTGGCGGTGAGACCGAGGCGCTCGGCGAGGGGCCGCCAGTCGGCGGGGTTCGGGTAGAAGCAGGCGTAGAGCTCCAGCGCCTCGCGGACGGTCAGCTTGGGCTGCAGCTCGCTCTGCTGGAGCTGGGCGCCCAGGACGCGGGCGACCTGCTCGTGGTCGGCGATCGGGTCGAGGCCTGTGACCCGTACCCGGCCCGCGTCGGGGACGCGCAGCCCCTCGACGCACTCGACGGTGGTGGTCTTGCCGGCGCCGTTCGGGCCGAGGATGCCGAAGATCTCACCCTCGTCCACGGTGAAGGAGACGCCGTCGACGACGGTCCGGCCGCCGTAGGACTTGCGCAGTTCGCTGACTTCGATGACGGACATGGCACCAGCGTCCCGGCGGGCGGGGCGGGCGCGCATCGCCCGACGCGCTCGAGGCGGCATCAGCCGATCGGTTGATGCGGTGCTACGACCGGACGGTGGGCACCACGGTCCGGGCGGGGGATTGCGCAGGTCGCGGGAGCGGCGGCGCGGTTGCCTCCGACCGGAGCGGCGAAAAACTCTGTGGGCGATGTCAGTGGCGATCCGTACTCTCACTCATGATGCCCACGACACCCGCCACCGCACCCGAACCCGCCGACCGTACCGGCCGGTCGGCCGTCCGCACGCTGCTGCGCCTGTGGCCGTGTGTCCGGCCGGTGCGGGCGCGGTTGTCCCTCGCCGCGTTCGTCGCCATCGTCGCCTCCTGCGTGGGACTGGTGATACCGCTCGTCCTGAAGTGGCTGGTGGACGGGCCGGTCGCCGACCGTGACCAGGAAGGCGTGTGGCTCGGCGCGCTGTACCTGCTGCTGCTCGGGGTGGCCGAGGCGCTGCTGTTCGGGTTGCGCCGGTGGCTGGTGGCCCGTCCGCTCTCACGTGTCGAGGCGGACCTGCGGGCGGACCTCTACCGGCACCTTCAGCGGCTGCCGGTCGCCTTCCACGACCGGTGGCCGTCCGGTCAGTTGCTCTCGCGGGGCACCACCGACCTGATGCTGCTGCGTCAGTTCCTCGCCTTCCCGCTGACGTTCCTGTTGGTCAACGGCGTGACGATCCTCGTGGGCGTGGTCATCATGCTGCTCCAGGTCTGGACGCTGGGGCTGGTGATGCTGGTGCCCGCCGTGCCGCTGGTCGCCCTGAGCGCGGTCTTCGAGAAGCGGTACGCGCGGGTGGCCCGGCTGGCGCAGGACCAGGTGGGCGACCTGACGACGGTGGTCGAGGAGAGCGTGCTCGGCATCCGCATCATCAAGGGCTTCGGCCGGCACCGCAGCCAGGCGCGGGCGTTCCGTGAGCTGTCGCACACCCTGCGCGGCACCGAACTGCGCAAGGCCCGCCTGCTGGCGACCATCTGGGCGGTCATCATGACCCTGCCCGAGGTGGCCATCGGGGGCACGCTCGTGGTGGGTGCGGTGCAGGTCTCCGACGGCTCGCTCTCCGCGGGCACGCTGGTCGCCTTCCTCTCCACGGCACTCGCCCTCAGATGGCCCGTGGAGTCGATCGGCTTCCTGCTGGCGATGAGCCAGGAGGCGGCCACGGCGACGGAGCGGTACTTCGAGGTGATGGACGCGGAGCCGGAGTCCGGTGGGACGGGCGTGGCCGCGGCCGGTTCCGGCGGGGACGAGCGCGGTCTGCGTTTCGAGGGCGTCCGCTTCCGCTACCCCGACGCCCCGCCCGGCTCCGCGCCCCTCCTCGACCGTATCGACCTGCACATCCGCCCCGGCGAGTCCATGGCCCTGGTCGGCGCGACGGGCAGCGGCAAGACGACCCTCACCGCGCTCGTCCCCCGCCTGCACGAGGTGACCGAGGGCCGGATCACCCTCGACGGGCAGGACGTCACCGCCATGACCCGCGAGGAACTGCGCTCGATGGTCGCCGTCGCCTTCGAGGAACCCACCCTCTTCTCCGCGAGCGTCGGCGACAACGTTCTCATGGGCGCCGACGGCACGGCGGGCGCCGCCGAGTTGGACCGCGCGCTGTCCATCGCCCAGGCCGGCTTCGTGCACACGCTCCCGCGGGGCACCGCCACCCAGGTCGGTGAGCAGGGTCTCAGTCTCTCCGGCGGCCAGCGGCAGCGCCTCGCGCTGGCCCGCGCGGTCGTCGGCCGGCCCCGCTTCCTGGTCCTGGACGACCCGCTGTCCGCCCTGGACGTGCACACCGAGGCGGCCGTGGAGGCGGCCCTGCGCCAGGTCCTGGCCGACACCACCGCCCTGATCGTGGCGCACCGCCCCTCCACGGTGCTGCTGGCCGACCGTGTCGCCCTGCTGTCGAACGGCCGGATCAGCGCCGTGGGCACCCATCACGAACTGCTGCGTACCAGCGCCGAGTACGCCCGGCTGATGTCGGGCGCTTCGGGAGACGAGGAGGACGACGACCGATGACGGCCCCCACGACCTCCGTCCCCACCGCCGAGGACGAGGCGGACCCGCCGCTCCCCGGGGTCGCCGGCGACCCCTTCGACCGGGACGTCCTGCCCACTCCCCCGGGCGCCACTGGCGCCCTGCTGCGGTCTCTGCTGAAGCCCATGAGGGCCCGTGTGGCCGGCACCACGCTCCTGCTGCTGCTCCAGCAGGCGGCGGTCCAGACCGGGCCGCTGCTGGTGGCGTACGCCATCGACACCGCCGTGCCGGCGCTCCGCGGTCACGACCGCGGTCCGCTGGTCGCGGTGGCCGTCGGCTACCTGCTGTGCGCGCTGGCCTCCGGAGCCCTGCAGTGGGCGTTCATCGTCGCGTCGGCCCGGGTCAACCAGGACGTGCTGCTGGACCTGCGCGGCCGGATCTTCCGGCACGCGCAGGCGCTGAGCGTCGACTTCCACGAGCGGTACACCTCGGGCCGGCTCATCTCCCGATCCACCACGGACGTGGAGTCGCTGCGGGAACTGCTCACCGAGGGCCTCGAGGAACTGGTCACGGTCGTCCTCTCCTTCATCGCCATCTCGGCGATGCTGCTGTGGCTGGACCTGGGGCTCGGCGCGGTCGCGGTGGCGAGCTTCGTACCGCTGTACCTGCTGGTGCGGCTCTACCGTCAGCGCGCGGGGCGGGTGTTCCGGGAGCGGTCAACGGCGATCGCGGCGGTGATCGTGAAGTTCGTGGAGACGATGAACGGCATCCGGCCGGTGCGCGCGTTCCGGCGCGAGGCGGCCAACGACGCCGACTTCCGCGTCCTCAACGGCCGCCACGAGCGCACGAACGGTGACGCGCTGCTGGAGATGGCCCGCTATGTCGTCGGCTCCCGGCTGGTGGCCAACACGGCGGTCGCGGGAATGGTGCTGTGGGGCGCCTGGCGGGTGACGGACGGCTCGCTGGAGCTGGGTGTGCTGGCCGCCGCGGTGCTGTACCTGCGCCGGCTGTACGACCCGATCGACCGGCTCGGCATGTTCCTGAACTCCTACCAGTCGGCGGCGGCCTCGCTGGAGAAGATCGCGGGCCTGCTGGCCCAGGTCCCGTCGGTGCCGGAACCGTCGGAGCCGCGCCGGCTCCCGCCGCTCGCGTCCTCCCTCCCCGGCCGCGCGGTGGTCTTCGACGGGGTCCGCTTCGGCTATCGCACCGGCGGCGAGGTGCTGCCCCGTTTCGACCTGACCGTCCCGGCCGGCCAGACCGTCGCGGTGGTCGGCTCCACCGGCGCGGGCAAGTCCACCCTCGCCAAGCTGCTGGCCCGCTTCTACGACCCGACCGGCGGCCGGGTCCTGCTCGACGGGGTGGACCTGCGCGAACTCGCCGTGCCCGAACTGCGGCGCGGGGTGGTCATGGTGACGCAGGAGGCGTTCCTGTTCTCCGGCACGGTCGCCGAGAACATCGCCATCGGCCGCCCGGAGGCGACCCGCGAGGAGATCGAGCACGCCGCGAAGGCCATCGGCGCCCACGACTTCATCAGCACCCTGCCGGACGGCTACGACACGGACGTACGCAAGCGCGGCGGCCGCATCTCGGCCGGCCAGCGGCAACTGGTCGCCTTCGCCCGGGCGTTGCTCGCCGACCCGTCGGTGCTGATCCTCGACGAGGCGACCAGTTCGCTGGACATCCCGGGCGAGCAGGCGGTGCAGCGTGCGATGGCCACGGTCCTGCGGGGCCGTACGGCCGTGGTGATCGCGCACCGCCTGTCCACCGTGGAGATCGCCGACCGGGTGCTGGTGATGGAGCACGGCCGCATCGTGGAGGACGGCTCCCCGTCGGACCCGATCGCGGGCACGGGGCGCTTCGCGCATCTGCACCGGGCCTGGCGCGACAGCCTGGCGTGAGCGGACGACACGGGGGAGACAAGTGATCGACGCGTACGAGGACCCGGGGACGCCCGACCGCCGTGGCGGCTGGCGGTACCTGTGGTGGCTGGTCAGGCGCCAGCCGGGGCGGTCGGCGGCCGGGGCGCTGCTGGCCAGCGTCTGGATGGTGCTGCTGGCGGCGACGCCGTACCTGATGTCGCGGGCGATCGACGACGGCCTCGGGCCGGGGAACACGGCGGCGCTGGCGGGCTGGACGGCCGCGCTGTTCGGAGTCGGGGCGTTCAACGCCTGGCTGAGCATCATGCGGCACCGGACGATGACCCGGGTGCGGATGGACGCCAACTTCCGCACGGTCAAGGTGGTCGTCGACCACGTGGTCCGGCTGGGCGCCGCGCTGCCGCGCCGGGTCGGTGCCGGGGAGGTCGTCACCATCGGCGTGGGCGACGTGCAGACCATCAGCCAGTGCCTGACGGTGGTCGGCCCCGGCGTCGGCGCGGTCGTCGTGTACGTGGTGGTGGCCGGGCTGCTGCTGTCGATCTCGGCACCGCTGGCGGCCGTCGTGCTGCTGGGGGTGCCGCTGACCGCGGCGCTCGTCGGGCCGCTGATGCGCCGGCTCCAGGGCGCCGAGGGCGAGTACCGGGAGCGGCAGGGGATGCTGACCGCCCGGATCGGCGACCTGGCGGGCGGGCTGCGTGTCCTCAACGGGCTGGGCGGCAAGGCACTGTTCGCGGACGCGTTCCGCCGGGACTCGCAGCGACTGCGGGCGCAGGGCTACCGGGTGGGCGCGGTGACCAGCTGGCTGCAGGCGCTCGGGGCGGGGCTGCCGGCGCTGTTCCTGGCCGTGGTGACCTGGCTGGCGGCACGGCTGGCCGCCGAGGGGCGGATCACCATCGGCGAGCTGGTGTCGGTGTACGGCTATGTGGCGGTCCTGGTGACACCGGTGGCGTTCTTCGTCGAGGCGGGCTACCAGCTCAGCCGCGGTGTGGTGGCGGCCCGCCGGGTCGTACGGCTGCTGCGGGTGGAGCCGGAGGAGGACACCGGCACCCGTGCGGCGCCCGAGGAGCCGTCCGTGCTGCACGATCCGGAGTCGGGCGTCCGGGTGCCGCCGGGCCGGCTGACCGCGCTGGTGTGCGCCCGCACCGCCGACGCGGCGGCGGTGGTCGACCGCCTGGGCCGGTACGAGCCGTCGGCGGCCACCTGGGGCGGAGTGCGGCTGGACGAGATCGAGCTGTCCGCGGTGCGGGAACGGATCCTAGTGGCGGACAACGAGGCCGACCTGTTCGCCGGACTGCTGCGGGATCTGGTGGGCGGGCGCCGGGAGCGAGACCCGGAGGAGGTGGCCCGGGCGTTCCACACGGCCGTCGCCGAGGACATCGTGCGGGGGCTGCCCGAGGGCCTCGACTCGGCCGTGACCGCGCAGGGCCGCAGCCTCTCCGGCGGCCAGCGGCAGCGGGTACGGCTGGTGCGGGCCCTGCTGGCCGATCCGGAGGTGCTGCTCGCGGTGGAGCCGACGTCGGCGCTGGACGCGCACACCGAGGCCGCGGTGGCGGACCGGCTGCGCCGGGCGCGCGCCGGCCGTACGACACTCGTGACGACCACCTCGCCGCTGGTGCTGGACCGCGCCGCCACCGTGCACTACCTGGTCGACGGCAAGGTCGCGGCCACCGGCAGCCATCGCGAACTCCTCGACGGCGAGCCGGGTTACCGGGCGCTGGTGGCCCGGGACACCGAGGACACCGAGGACACGGTGGCCCGGGACACCGAGGACACCGAGGACACGGTGGCCCGGGACACGGGGGACACCAAGGCCCCGGAGGGCACCGCGACACGGCGCCCCGGGGACGCCTCGGACACCGGCGCGGTCATCACGAAGGAGACCGTGCGATGACGGACGTGGCTTCCGGCCGGCTGCCGATCGCCGGACCCGCGGACGTGCGACGGGCCGCGGTGCGCCTCGTCCGGGCCGACGGGCGGGCCTTCACGGCGGTCCTCGTCCTGAACGTGCTCGCCGCGGGCGCCGGGCTGGCCGGCCCCTGGCTGCTGGGCCGGATCGTCGACCACGTCCGGGCCGGCGGCGGGGTCGGCGCCGTGGACCGGATGGCCCTGGCCATCCTGGTGTGTGCGCTGGCCCAGTTGCTGCTGGCGCGCTGGGCCCGGTACGTGGGACACCGCTTCGGCGAGCGCACGCTGGCGCGGGTGCGCGAGGAGTTCGTGGACCGGACGCTGGCACTGCCCGCGTCGGTGGTGGAACGGGCCGGCACGGGTGACCTGACCACGCGCGGCACCGCGGACGTGGCCACCGTCGGCACCACCCTGCGGGACGTGGGACCGGAGTTGCTCGTCTGCGTGGCACAGGCGCTGTTCGTGCTGGTCGCGGTGTTCGTGCTCGACCCGCTGCTCGGGGCCGTCGGGGTGCTCGCGCTGACGCCGATCTGGTGGGCGCTGCGCTGGTATCTGCGGCGGGCCCGGGACGGCTACCTCGCCGAGGGCGCGGCCACCTCCGAGGTCGCCGAGATCCTCGCCGCCACGGCCTCCGGAGCCCGTACGGTCGAGGTGTTCCGGCTGGCCGGACGGCGGGTCGCGGCGAGCCGGGACGCCCTGGAGACGGCCCGGCGCACCCGGCTGTACACGCTGTTCCTGCGCACCGTGTTCTTCCCGGCGGTCGAGGTGTCGTACATCCTTCCCGTGGCCGGGGTACTGCTGGTCGGCGGGGTCCTGCACGCGCGGGGCACGGTGACGCTCGGCGCGGTGGTGGCGGCCGCCCTGTACCTGCGGCAGTTCACCGAGCCGCTGGACCAGATCCTGATGCACGTGGAGCAACTGCAGAGCAGCGGCGCCTCGTTCGCCCGCGTGGAGGGTCTGGCCCGGGCTTCGCGATCCGCCCCGGCCGGCTCGCCCGCCCCGGCGGACGACCGCATCGACGTCACCGGGGTTCGCTACGCCTACGAGCACGGCGGCGAGGTGCTGCGCGGGGTGGACCTGACGGTGCGGCCCGGGGAGCGGCTGGCCGTGGTGGGTCCCTCCGGCGCCGGCAAGACCACCCTGAGCCGGCTGCTCGCGGGCGTCGACGCGCCGGGCGCGGGCTCGGTGACGGTGGGCGGGGTGCCGGTGGCCGGGCTGGAGCCGGAGCGGCTGCGCCGCCAGGTCGTGCTCGTCACCCAGGAGCACCACGTGTTCCTGGGCACGGTCCGCGACAATCTGCGCATCGCCGAACCGGCGGCGACGGACGAGCAGTTGTGGTCGGCGCTGGCCGCCGTCGGCGCCGAGACCTGGGTCGGGGAGCTGCCGGACGGCCTGGACACCGAGCTGGGGCCGGACGGCTGCCGCACGGACGGCTCGCGGGCCCAGCAACTCGCCCTGGCCCGCGTGGTCCTGGCCGATCCGCACACCCTCATCCTGGACGAGGCCACCGCCCTGCTCGACCCGGCGACCGCCCGCCACACCGAGCGCGCCCTGGCGGCCGTGCTCGAGGGCCGTACGGTCATCGCCATCGCCCACCGCCTGCACACCGCCCACGACGCCGACCGCGTGGCGGTGATGGAGAACGGCCTGCTGACCGAACTCGGAACCCACGAGGAGCTGGTGGCGGCGGGCGGGGCGTACGCGGCGCTGTGGCGCACCTGGCACGGGGACGGCGGGGGGTCGGCGGGCGCCGTAGGCTCGCAGTGTGATTGAGACCATCGCGTTCGACGTCGGCGAGACGATCACCCGGGACGACCGCTACTGGGCTTCCTGGGCCGACTGGCTGAAGGTCCCGCGTCACACCCTGTCCGCTGTGGTCGGCGCCGTGGTCGCGCGGGGCGAGGACAACACCGAGGCGCTGCGGCTCGTGCGCCCTGGTGTCGACGTCGCGGCCGAGTCCCGTGCCCGCGAGGCCGCGGGCCGCGGCGAGTACCTCGACGACGACGACCTCTACGACGACGTGCGCCCCGTCCTTTCGGGGCTGCGCGCGCGGGGCGTGCGCGTGGTCGTGGCCGGCAACCAGACGGCCCGGGTCGGTGAACTGCTGCGCGGCCTCGATCTCCCGGCGGACTTCGTGGCCACCTCCGGGGAGTGGGGCGTCGCCAAGCCGCAGCCGGAGTTCTTCCGGCGCGTGGTGGAGGCGGGGCGGGCGACCGCGGGCGCGACCCTGTACGTGGGGGACCACCCGGTGAACGACGTCTTCCCGGCGAAGGCGGCCGGGCTGCGCGTGGCGCATCTCAGACGGGGGCCGTGGGGACATCTGTGGGCCGACGACCCGGAGGTCGTGGCGGCGGCGGACTGGCGGATCGACCGTCTCACCGATCTCACGGCGCTCCTCGACGACCGGGGCTGACCCGGGCCTGCGCGCCGTCGCGGCTCCATAGCGGGTTCGTATACCGAACATGAATATCCGGACAACGAACGATTTCCGGCCAAGTTCGTGACGCGCCCCTGACAAGCGCCTCGTTCTCCTGCCACTCTTCCCATCGGCCGTTCACAGCCACCCCACAGCAACCCCCCACGGTTCCACGGCGGTGACCCGGCCGGTGCTCCACGCACCTCTCGCACTGCGCATCTCGCACGACGCACATCCGCACCTGGTTCCGCGTTCATCGCAGTTCTGCCCGGACGTCTCACCCCAAGTCCGGTTCTCCCCCTGGCCGCGCGACCCGTGGCCACGCAGAAGGAGTCAGTGTTGAGTAGCAGCAGCTCTCGCAGACGCACCTCCCACACCACTCACCGGCGGGCCGCGGGCATCGCCCTCGCCGGTGTCACCGCCCTGATCGCCACGGCCGTCCAGTCGGGCGCCGCCAGCGCCGCCCCCACGCAGGCGCACGCCGGGAAGATCAACCCCGCCCATGTCGCCGTCAAGCTCACGCCCTCCCAGCGCGCCGAACTGATCCGCGACGCCGACGGCGCCAAGTCGCGCACGGCGAAGGACCTCGGACTCGGCTCCCAGGAGAAGCTGGTCGTCAAGGACGTCGTCAAGGACGCCGACGGCACCCTGCACACCCGCTACGAGCGCACCTACGCCGGCCTGCCCGTCCTCGGCGGCGACCTGATCGTCGACACCGCCGGGTCGGGGAAGACGGAGCACGTGCTCAAGGCGACGAACGCGGCCGTGAAGGTCGCCGGCCTGACCCCCAAGGTGTCGAAGGCGACCGCCGAGAAGCAGGCCGTGCAGCGCGCCGAGGCGCTGGGCAGCACCAAGGCGTCGGTCGCCCAGACCTCCCGCAAGGTGGTCTGGGCGGGCAGCGGCAAGCCGGTGCTGGCCTACGAGACGGTCATCGGGGGCTTCCAGGACGACGGGACCCCGAACCAGCTGCACGTCGTCTCCGACGCGGGCACGGGCAAGGAGCTGTTCCGCTACCAGGGCATCGAGACCGGCATCGGCAACACCCAGTACAGCGGCCAGGTCTCACTGACGACGACCCAGTCGGGTTCGACGTACACGCTGAACGACGGGGCGCGCGGCGGCCACAAGACGTACAACCTCAACCACGGCACGTCCGGCACCGGCACGCTGTTCAGCCAGGCCGGCGACACCTGGGGCAACGGCACCACGTCGAACGCCGCCACCGCGGCCGCCGACGCGCACTACGGTGCGGCGGTCACCTGGGACTTCTACAAGAACACCTTCGGCCGCAGCGGCATCCGCAACGACGGCAAGGCGGCGTACTCGCGCGTCCACTACGGCAACTCGTACGTGAACGCGTTCTGGGACGACAGCTGCTTCTGCATGACCTACGGCGACGGCTCGGGCAACGCCGACCCGCTGACCTCGCTGGACGTGGCCGGCCACGAGATGAGCCACGGCGTCACCTCCAACACCGCCGGGCTGAACTACTCGGGCGAGTCCGGCGGCCTGAACGAGGCCACCTCCGACATCTTCGGCACCGGCGTGGAGTTCTACGCCAACAACAGCACGGACACCGGCGACTACCTCATCGGCGAGAAGATCGACATCAACGGCAACGGCACCCCGCTGCGCTACATGGACAAGCCCAGCAAGGACGGCGCCTCCGCCGACTACTGGTCCTCGGGTGTGGGCAGCAAGGACGTGCACTACTCGTCCGGTGTCGCCAACCACTTCTTCTACCTGCTGAGCGAGGGCAGCGGCGCCAAGGTCATCAACGGCGTCAGCTACAACTCGCCCACGGCGGACGGGCTTCCGGTCACCGGCATCGGCCGGGACAAGGCGCTGCAGATCTGGTACCGGGCGCTGACCACCAAGTTCACCTCCACCACCAACTACGCGGCCGCACGCACCGGCACGCTCGCGGCGGCGGGTGAGCTGTACGGCACCTCCAGCGCCGAGTACAAGGCGGTGCAGGACGCCTGGGCGGCCGTCGCGGTCGGCTCGCGCTCCGGCGGTGGCGGCGGGGGCGGCGGCTCCACGTTCGAGAACAGCGGCGACGTGCAGATCCCGGACTACGGCTCGGCGGTCTACTCGCCCATCACGGTCACCGGGCGCAGCGGCAACGCCCCCTCCAACCTCCAGGTCTCGGTCGACATCGTGCACACCTGGCGCGGCGACCTCCAGATCGACCTGGTCGCCCCGGACGGGTCGACGTACCGGCTGAAGAACAGCGGCTACGACCCGACGCCGGACGTGCACGCGACCTACACGGTCAACGCGTCCTCCGAAACGGCCAACGGCACCTGGAAGCTGCGCGTCCAGGACCTGGGCCCGCAGGACACGGGCTACATCGACGGCTGGAAGCTGACCTTCCCGTAGAGGTCCTTCCGCTCGGGTCACGGGCCTCCGCGCGAGGCCCGTGACTCTCCCGCAGGCCGCTCGTGCCCCGGTGGCAGGGCGCCGCTCCGGAGGAGGAGCACCCGGGGCGGCGCCCGTTCATACCGCCGAAACATTTACCGGACAGTCGTCTTTCGGCCAACATCACTTCGGGGTCATGACATGTACGCGACCTAAGTGTCACTCTTCCCCCACCCGCCGCACGAGCACAGCAACCTGACACCCGTTCCGGCCCGGCATCCCCACGCCGGCCGGACTCCCCCACATAAGGAGCTTGTGTGACTCCCCGCTACGCGCGTCACAAGCGCACCACTCTGGCCGTCGCCACCGCCGTCGCCGCCGGAGCCCTTCTCAGCACCGGTCTGACCACCAGTGCCTCCGCCCAGACCCCGGCCGCGGACCACACCTCTCTCGCCGCCGCGCCCACCGCGCTCTCCACCGCGGCCCGCACCTCCCTCCTCCAGCAGGCGCAGACCGACGCGGCCGACACCGCCCGGAACATAGGCCTCGGCGCCAAGGAGAAGCTGGTCGCCAAGGACGTCGTCAAGGACGCCGACGGCACGGTGCACACCCGCTACGAGCGCACCTACGCCGGCCTGCCCGTCCTCGGCGGCGACCTGATCGTCCACACCTCCGGGGCCGGCAGGACGGAAGGCGTCACCAAGGCCACCCAGGCGGCCATCAAGGTGGCCTCGCTCACGCCCAAGGTCGCCGCCGCCAAGGCCGAGAAGCAGGCGCTGACCCTCGCCAAGGACGCCGGCTCCGCGCAGACCGCCGCAGACCAGGCACCGCGCAAGGTCATCTGGGCGGGCGACGGCAAGCCGGTCCTCGCCTACGAGACCGTCGTCGGTGGCCTCCAGGACGACGGCACCCCGAACCAGCTGCACGTCATCGCCGACGCCGCCACCGGGAAGAAGCTCTTCGAGTACCAGGGCGTCGAGACCGGCACCGGCAAGACGCTGTACTCGGGCACGGTGACGCTCGGCACGTACAAGTCGGGTACGACGTACCAGCTGTACGACACCTCGCGCGGCGGCCACAAGACGTACAACCTGGCCGGGAGGACCAGCGGCACCGGCACCCTGTTCACCGACGCGGACGACGTGTGGGGCACCGGCACCGCCTCCAGCTCCACCTCCGACCAGACGGCCGCCGCCGACGCCGCCTACGGCGCGCAGGTGACCTGGGACTTCTACAAGAACACCTTCGGCCGCAACGGCATCAAGAACAACGGCGTGGGCGCCTACTCCCGTGTCCACTACGGCAACAACTACGTCAACGCCTTCTGGGACGACAGCTGCTTCTGCATGACCTACGGCGACGGCTCGGGCAACACCCACCCGCTGACCTCGCTGGATGTGGCCGGCCACGAGATGAGCCACGGCGTCACCTCCAACACCGCGGGCCTCAACTACAGCGGTGAGTCCGGCGGCCTGAACGAGGCCACCTCCGACATCTTCGGCACCGGTGTCGAGTTCTACGCCAACAACAGCACGGACGTCGGCGACTACCTCATCGGCGAGAAGATCGACATCAACGGCAACGGCACCCCGCTGCGCTACATGGACAAGCCCAGCAAGGACGGCGCCTCCGCCGACTACTGGTCCTCCACCGTGGGCAGCAAGGACGTGCACTACTCGTCCGGTGTCGCCAACCACTTCTTCTACCTGCTGAGCGAGGGCAGCGGCGCGAAGACGGTCAACGGCGTCAGCTACAACTCGCCGACCTACAACGGCTCCACGGTCACCGGTATCGGCCGCGCCAAGGCGCTGCAGATCTGGTACAAGGCTCTGACCACGTACATGACGTCGACCACCAACTACAAGGCCGCCCGCACGGCGACCCTGAGCGCGGCGTCGGCCCTGTACGGCTCCGGCAGCGCCGAGTACAACGCGGTCGCCGCGGCCTGGTCCGCGGTCAACGTCAACTGAACAGGGGGCAGCTGACGCGGGGCGGCACCCGGGAGGGCTACTCTCCCGGGTGCCGCCCCTGGCAGGCCCTAGGCTTGGGTCCCATGTCTTCGGAGGACTTCACCTACGAGGAGGTCGGCGCGACCCGCGAGCAGGGACACTGCCCGCCCGGCTTCCACCGCCTGCACGTGCGCACCCGCATCGGCGAGGGCGAGGAGGTGTTCCGGCGCGCCGCCGAGGCCGTTCTGACCTGGGAGATGCACCGCACCGCCGGCCTGGGCGTCGATGCCTCCGCCGACCGCGCCGTCCCCGGCGCCGACGTCACGGTGACACTGGCCGGCATGATCAAGGCCCCCTGCCGGATCGTGTGGGCGCTGGAGGAGCCCCGCCGCGCCGGCTGGGCCTACGGCACCCTGCCCGGCCACCCGGAGACGGGCGAGGAGTCCTTCGTCGTCGACCGCACCGGCGACGGCACGGTCTGGCTGACCGTGACCGCCTTCAGCCGCCCCGCCAAGTGGTACACCCGCGCGGGCGGCCCCGCGACCCGTGGCCTGCAGCACGCCTACGCCCGCCGGTGCGGGGCCGTCCTGCGCAGGCTGTGCGCCGGGTTCGAGGAGGTCTAGGGCAGGTTCAGGGCCCGTCCGGCGGATCAAGGCGCAGTTAGGCAACGGCACCGACCGACCCAGGCGAGCGGGGCCAAGCGCGTCCATCCGCAAGGCGGAGGAAGGCGTCGACGCGATGGGCGTCCCCCTGCTCGTTCAGAGCTGGGGGGTCGGCAACCGGCGACAACGCCGCAGATCAACGTGCCAGGCCCCGCGTCTGTGCCATGAACCGCCGGACAGGCCCCAGCAACCGTCCGTCCGGCGCGGTCAGCGCAGCAGCACCCCCGCTCCCTCGCCCGAGTCCTCCGAGGGGACCGTCACCAGGCCCATCTCCGCGCCGGAGGCGAGGAGGCGGTGGCTGGGCAGGATGCGCACCGTGTAGCCGTAGGGGCCGGTGCGGTCCAGGGAGAGGGGGCCCTCGTAGACCCAGCGGCCGTCGGCGTCGGGAGCGCCGTTCGGTTTCAGCGGGACCGTGGTGGCGTCCGTGATGTGGTCCTCCTCGTCGACCCGGCCGGAGACGGCCTGGACCTCGACGTCGTCCGGGCCGAGGCTGCCCAGCCCGACGCGGACCCGCAGGCCCAGGGTGGAGCCCAGCTCGGCGGTGGCCGTGGACGGGGGCGCCTCCGTGCGTTCGGCCACCGGGGAGGAGGTCTCCAGGTGGTCGACGGTCACCTCGGGCCAGGCCGCGCGCACCCGCGCCTTCCAGGCCGCGAGCTCGCGCGCTGCGTCCGGGCCCAGGGCTCGGTGGGCGTGGGCGGCGGGGGTGTAGAGACGGTCGACGTACTCGCGGACCATGCGGCCCGCCAGCACCTTCGGGCCCAGCAGGGTCAGGGTGCGGCGGACCATCTCGATCCAGCGGTCGGGCAGCCC
Source organism: Streptomyces carpinensis (assembly GCF_002154505.1). Taxonomy (GTDB): domain Bacteria; phylum Actinomycetota; class Actinomycetes; order Streptomycetales; family Streptomycetaceae; genus Streptomyces; species Streptomyces carpinensis. Next base: position 19,811 of record NZ_MUBM01000244.1, read on the forward strand.
GGCCCGGCCGCGCTCGTAGAAGCGGGGTGCGACCCGCTGCTCCAGCAGGTCGTACAGCGCGGCGGCCTCGATGTCGTCGCGGTGCTCGGAGTCGTAGCCCACGCCGTCCGCGGTCGGGATGGCCCAGCCGAAGTCCGGCTGGTACCACTCGTCCCACCAGCCGTCCAGGACGGAGAGGTTGAGGCAGCCGTTGAGCGCCGCCTTCATGCCGGAGGTGCCGCAGGCCTCCAGCGGGCGCAGCGGGTTGTTCAGCCAGACGTCGCAGCCGTGGTACAGCTTCTGCGCCATCGCCATGCCGTAGTCGGGCAGGAAGACGATGCGGTGCCGCACCCGCGGGTCGTCGGCGAAGCGGACGAGTTCCTGGATGAGGCGCTTGCCGCCGTCGTCCGCGGGGTGCGCCTTGCCCGCGACCACGATCTGGATCGGCCGCTCGGGGTGCAGCAGCAGGTCCATCAGACGGTCGCGGTCGCGCAGCATCAGCGTCAGGCGCTTGTAGGAGGGGACGCGGCGCGCGAAGCCGATCGTCAGCACGTCGGGGTCCAGCACGCCGTCGATCCAGCCCAGCTCGGCCGTCCCCGCACCGCGCTGCCTCCAGGCGGCCCACAGCCGCCGGCGCACCTCCGTCACCAGCTGCTCCCGCAGTTCGCGGCGGAGCTCCCAGATGTCCTCGTCGGGGATGTCGGCGACCGAGTCCCAGCGGTCGGAGCCGCCGCCGGACAGCGCGTCCTCGGTGCGCTGGGCCCCGATCTGCCGGGCGCCGAGCCGGAACACCTCCGGGGCCACCCAGGTCGGGGCGTGCACGCCGTTGGTCACCGAGGTGATCGGCACCTCGTCGGGGTCGAATCCCGGCCAGAGTCCGGAGAACATCTCCCGGCTGACCCGACCGTGCAGCAGCGACACGCCGTTGGCGCGCTGGGCGAGCCGGAGCCCCATCACGGCCATGTTGAACAGGCTCGGCTCGCCGCCCGGGTAGGTCTCCCTGCCCAGCTGGAGGATGCGCTCGACGTCGATGCCCGGCAGCTCGGCGTCGGTCCCGAAGTGGCGGGCGACCAGCTCGCGGTCGAAGCGGTCGATGCCGGCCGGGACGGGGGTGTGGGTGGTGAAGACCGTCCCCGCGCGCACCGCCTCCAGGGCCGCGTCGAAGTCCAGGCCGCCGCCGTCGCACAGCTCGGCGATCCGTTCCAGGCCGAGGAAGCCGGCGTGGCCCTCGTTGGTGTGGAACACCTCCGGCTCGGGATGGCCGGTGAGACGGCAGTAGGTCCGGACCGCGCGCACCCCTCCTATGCCGAGCAGCATCTCCTGCAGCAGCCGGTGCTCGCTGCCGCCGCCGTAGAGCCGGTCGGTCACCCCGCGCTCGCCGAGGTCGTTCTCCTCCACGTCGGAGTCCAGCATCAGCAGCGGGATCCGGCCAACCTGGGCCACCCAGATCCGGGCGTGCAGGGCCCTGCCCCGGGGCAGGGCGAGCGAGACCCGGGCGGGGCTGCCGTCGTGCTCCCTCAGCTGGGTGACGGGCAGCTCGTAGGGGTCGAGGACCGGGTAGTGCTCCTGCTGCCAGCCGTCCCGGGACAGCGTCTGCCGGAAGTAGCCGTGCCGGTACAGCAGCCCCACCCCGATCAGCGGGACGCCGAGGTCGCTGGCCGCCTTCAGATGGTCGCCGGCCAGGATGCCGAGGCCACCGGAGTACTGTGGCAGGGCGGCCGTGATCCCGAACTCGGGCGAGAAGTAGGCGACGGCGGCCGGCAGGCCGTCGGTACGGCCCTGGTACCAGCGGTCGCCGTCCACGTAGTCGCGCAGGTCGTCGGCGGCGGCGGTGAGCCGGCGCAGGAAGCGACGGTCCCCGGCCAGCTCGGCCAGCTGCGCGGGGCGCACGCTGCCGAGGAGCCGTACCGGGTCGCCGCCCGAGGAGGCCCAGCGCTCGGGATCGACGGACTGGAAGAGATCGCGCGTCTCGGCGTGCCACGACCAGCGCAGATTGCGGGCCAGCTCGCTGAGGGGTCGCAGGGGTTCGGGAAGAACGGGACGGACGGTGAACCGACGGATCGCCTTCACATTCCACCTCGGCGCGTTCGCTGATGGACGCACGGCACGGTGCGCTTCGCTGGAAGGACGCACGGCACTGTGCGCCCCGTCACTCAAAACCGTACCGGTGCCGGTGCGGGTGACGCTGGGGCCGCGCCTGACGGGCCGGCCAAGACGCGGCCAACTTTGTGTGTGGACATACGCGTGAGTAGTTAACAAAGTCCCGGATTGCTCACCCGAATAGGGTGGGAAGGCTCCTCCGGTACAACCGACAGTAGACCCGCAGGACCCACCTCCCCACAGATATCCGCCCACACCCACGTTGACGCGGACAGGAGCGGTCATGCCCGCCACGCACCACTCGGCACCACCCCCGACAACCAGCACGAGCAGCGCACACCCCGGCGGCTCCGGCAATCGGGCCCCGACCCCGGGCCCGGAGCGGAGCTCCCCGGGCGGCACCACCGCCGTCGGCCGGATCCCCGTGCTCGACGTCCGGCCGGTCGTCCAGCACGGCCGCAGGCCCGCCAAGGCGGTGACCGGCGAGTCCTTCCAGGTCACGGCCACCGTGTTCCGCGAGGGCCATGACGCCGTCGCCGCGAACGTGGTCCTGCGCGATCCACAGGGCCGTCCGGGCCCGTGGACGCCGATGCGGGAGTTGGCGCCCGGCACCGACCGGTGGGGCGCCACCGTGACCGCCGACGAGCCCGGCCGGTGGACGTACACGGTCGAGGCCTGGGCGGACCCGGTCACCACCTGGCGCCACCACGCCCGGATCAAGATTCCGGCGGGGCTGGACACCGAGCTGGTCCTGGAGGAGGGCGCCCGGCTGTACGAGCGCGCGGCGGCCGGGGTGCCCGAGGAGAACGGCGAACGGGAGGTCGTCCTGGCCTCCGTGGCCGCCCTGCGGGACGAGAGCCGGCCGGCCGCGTCCCGGCTGGCGGCGGCGTTGACG
>NZ_MUBM01000245.1 GCF_002154505.1 Streptomyces carpinensis
CGCGGGTTCCGGGCTGCCGCCAGGTCCCGGCCACCGGAGCGCCGTCCCGCTTGCCGTCCGGCGCGCTCCCGACGCGCCCCGCGTCCTCCCCGGCGCGCCCTCGCGGCCGTCCCAGCACGCGTGTGCGTCGCTCCCGCTATCGGCGGCGGCGGTGGAGGGCGATGGCTGCCGCGGTGCCGCCGGCCACGGCGCCGACGCCCGCTGCGGCGGGGATGCCGACCTTCGCGGCCTTGCGGCCCGTGCGGTAGTCGCGCAGGCGCCAGTCCATCTCCCGGGCGTGTCGGCGGAGTTTGGCGTCGGGGTTGATGGCGTAGGGGTGGCCGACCAGCGACAGCATGGGGATGTCGTTGTGGGAGTCGCTGTAGGCGGCGCAGCGGGACAGGTCCAGCCCCTCCGCCGACGCCAGGGCGCGTACCGCCTCGGCCTTGGCCGGGCCGTGCAGCGGTTCGCCGACCAGGCGGCCGGTGTAGACGCCGCCGACCGACTCGGCCACCGTGCCCAGCGCGCCGGTCAGCCCGAGGCGGCGGGCGATGACCTGGGCGATCTCCACCGGTGCGGCGGTGACCAGCCACACCTTCTGGCCGGCGTCCAGGTGGGCCTGGGCCAGCGCCCGGGTGCCCGGCCAGATCCGCTCGGCCATGTACTCGTCGTAGATCTCCTCGCCGATGGACTGCAACTCGGCGACCCGGTGGCCCTTGACGATCGACAGGGCCGAGTCGCGGGCGTCCTGCATGTGCTCGGGGTCCTCGACGCCGGCCAGCCGGAACCACGCCTGCTGCCAGGCGAACTTGGCGAGGTCGCGCGTCTCGAAGAACTTCCGCTTGTACAGGCCCCGGCCGAAGTGGAACAGCGCTGCGCCCTGCATGACGGTGTTGTCCAGGTCGAAGAAGGCGGCGGCGCGGTCGTCCCCGTGCACCGGGAACTCCGCTTCCTCGGGGGGCGGTGCGACGTCCGTCTCCTGCGAGGACTTGCGCGCGGCCTCCGCCGAGGCCTCGCCTGCCAACACGCTCCGCGCGGTGGCGGAGCGCCTACGGGGGGTGAGCCATGCGAGAGCGGCCATGGCGTGAGCATAGCCATTCTGTTCGGCGGTTCCGGAGCCGTGAGGTTCGTGGGCTGTGAACTCTGCACGACCGTGTCGTTAAAGGGATCGAGGAGCGGGCCGTGCGTCGGCCGGTGAAAGCGGTCGTGGCGCCGGGCGTGGCCGAGAGGTGGGAGCGGTCGCGTGATGAGGGCGACAATGGCCGACATGAGTCCCCTCTTCCGCCGTAAGGCCCCCGCTCCCGGGGAACGGCTCGTCACGCTCGTCCGCAAGCCCGGCTGTCATCTGTGCGACGACGCGCAGGCCGTCGTCGAGAAGGTCTGTGCCGACCTCGGCGTTCCCTGGGAGCAGAAAAACATCACCGAGGACCCGCGGCTGCACGACCAGTACTGGGAGCAGATCCCCGTCGTGCTGATCGACGGCGAGCAGCACACCTTCTGGCGTGTGAACGAGGAGCGTCTGCGCAAGGAGCTGACCGGCCGGTCCGGCTGACGGGCCGGTCCGGCAACTGACCGACGAGTACAAACCAGCCGGATGTCGCTTAGGATCGACGGCGACTTGGTCTCGGGGGCGGGGATCGTAGAGGAGCGTGTGCGGTTTTGCCCCCAACAAGGAAGGAACGCGGGTGCGGGTGCGCCGGTTCCATGGATATGCGCCGGGGGCGCGTGACCCCGGTCACGTTGGCCGGGCAAATCGGACACAATCTTTGTGCACGCGTTCACAAAGACATAGCCTGCTGTCGACGGGGCGGTCCGGGGACGTATGACCGCCTGCAGCCCCGCTCTACCCGCAGGAGCACCGTGGCAACTGGCCGAACTCACCGACCGGCGACCCGTAGCCGAGGGATTCCCGAGGCCACCGTCGCCAGGCTTCCGCTGTACCTCCGAGCCCTGACCGCACTGTCGGAGCGCTCGGTACCCACGGTCTCCTCCGAGGAGCTCGCGGCCGCGGCGGGGGTCAACTCCGCGAAGCTGCGTAAGGACTTCTCCTACCTCGGCTCCTACGGGACCAGGGGCGTCGGCTACGACGTCGAGTATCTCGTGTACCAGATCTCCCGCGAACTGGGCCTGACCCAGGACTGGCCGGTCGTGATCGTCGGTATCGGTAACCTCGGCGCCGCCCTCGCCAACTACGGCGGGTTCGCCTCCCGTGGCTTCCGGGTCGCCGCCCTCATAGACGCGGACCCCGCGATGGCGGGCAAGCCCGTCGCCGGCATCCCGGTCCAGCACACCGACGACCTGGAGAAGATCATCCAGGACAACGGCGTGTCGATCGGCGTGATCGCGACCCCCGCGGGCGCCGCCCAGCAGGTCTGCGACCGGCTCGTGGCCGCCGGGGTGACCTCCATCCTGAACTTCGCGCCGACCGTGCTGAACGTCCCGGACGGCGTGGACGTGCGCAAGGTCGACCTCTCCATCGAGCTGCAGATCCTCGCCTTCCACGAGCAGCGCAAGGCAGGCGAGGAGTCCGCCGCCGACAGCCCGCTGCCCGGTGCCGCCGCTGCCGCCCGCAAGGCGTCCGCCGCCGACCAGGGGCCCGACGGGGACGTCCCCGCCGTGATGCCGGCATGAGTCTCCTCGTCGTCGGACTGAGCCACCGCAGCGCCCCGGTCAGCGTGCTGGAGCGGGCCTCGCTGAACGCGGACGACCAGGTCAAGCTGTTGCAGGACACCGTCGCCGCGGAGCCCGCCACCGAGGCGGCCGTCCTCGCCACCTGCAACCGCATCGAGCTGTACGCCGACGTGGACAAGTTCCACGCCGGTGTCGCCGAGCTGTCCACGCTGCTCGCCCAGCACAGCGGCGTCGGCCTGGAGGAGCTCACCCCCTACCTCTACGTGCACTACGAGGACCGGGCCGTCCACCACCTGTTCTCGGTGGCCTGCGGGCTGGACTCGATGGTCGTCGGCGAGGGGCAGATCCTCGGCCAGATAAAGGACTCCCTGGCCCGCGCGCAGGAGCTGCACACCGCCGGACGCCTGACGAACGACCTGTTCCAGCAGGCCCTGCGGGTGGGCAAGCGGGCCCACTCCGAGACCGGCATCGACCGCGCCGGACAGTCCCTGGTCACCTTCGGCCTGGAGCAGCTGTCCGCGAGCTCCACGAGCACGGCCGTCACCGACTGGGCACGCGGCAAGAAGGCCCTGGTCATCGGCGCCGGCTCGATGTCGTCGCTGGCCGCCGCCACGCTGGCGCGCGCCGGGGTCGCCGAGATCGTGATCGCCAACCGCACCCAGGAGCGCGCAGAGCGCCTGGCGCAGATCCTCACCGAGGGCGACGACACGAACGTGCCGGCCCGCGCGGTACCGATGAACGCGGTACCGGTCGAGCTGACACGTGCCGACATCGCCGTCTCCTGCACCGGCGCGACGGGGGTGGTCCTGACCGCCGAGACGATCGCCGCCGCGGTCGAGGGCCGCCTGGGCGCGCCCGCCGCGGAACCCGACGGTGACCGTCCGGCCGAGGCCGCCGGTGAGCGCCGTACGGCCGCGAAGGATGTCGGGGAGCGCCGTGGGACGGCGAGGACGGACGTACGCGAGACCCCGCTGCCTCCCACCACCGTCGGCGCCGAGGAGGGCTGCCCGCTCGACCTGGCCACCGTGGAGGCGGGCTTCTCCCTGCTGGGCGAGTCCGCGGTCGCGGGCATCGACGCGGCCACCCTGGAGCAGCACGGCACCTGGGTGGACAACGGCACCGCCGACCGCCGGGAGCCGGCCGGCCGCGGCGCCGAGGCCGACACCGCCGCCGACGCCGAGCTGATCACCGCGCTCGCCGCGACCGTCGCCACCGTCGGCCGCGTCCCCGAGCGCCGCAAGCCCGAGCCGGTCGCCGTGGCGCCGCGCCCCGAGCCGGTCCTCTTCCTGCTGGACCTGGCCATGCCGCGCGACGTGGACGCGGCCGTGCACCGCCTGGCCGGGGCGCGCCTGGTGGACATCGAGTCGCTGGCGGAGGCGTCCGCCGACGCGCCGATGGCATCCGACGTCGACCAGGTCCGCCGTATCGTCTCCGACGAGGTGGCGGCCTTCGGGGCGGCCCAGCGGGCGGCGCACATCACGCCGACCGTCGTCGCCCTGCGCACCATGGCCGCCGACGTCGTCGCCAGCGAGATCGCCCGCCTGGAAGGGCGGCTGCCCAGCCTGGACGACAAGCACCGGGCGGAGATCACCCAGACCGTGCGGCGAGTCGTCGACAAGCTGCTGCACGCGCCGACCGTCAGGGTCAAGCAGCTCGCGGCCGAGCCCGGCGGCGCCGGGTACGCGGACGCGCTGCGCACCCTCTTCGACCTCGACGCCGAGACGGTGGCCTCCGTCTCCCGCGCCGGGAACGGGCAGGACGGCTCCGACGACACAGACGGCTTCGACAAGAACGGCAAGAACCGAGGGCCAGCATGAGTAACACCCGTGAGCCGAAGGGGCGCGCCGGTGCGGAGAGCCCGAGCGCGCGGAGGCCCGAAGGGGCGAGCACGACCGGGCTCGGAGCACCGGCCGGAGCGCCGCTGCGGGGAACAGACCGAACCGGGGCACTGCGGCTGGGCACCAGGCGCAGCAAGCTCGCCATGGCCCAGTCCGGGCAGGTCGCGGACGCCGTGAGCCGGGTGACCGGACGGCCCGTCGAGCTCGTCGAGATCACCACTTACGGCGACGTCTCCCGTGAGCACCTGGCGCAGATCGGCGGCACGGGTGTGTTCGTCGCGGCGCTGCGTGAGGCGCTGCTGCGGGGCGAGGTGGACTTCGCGGTTCATTCGCTCAAGGACCTGCCCACCACGCAGCCCGACAGCCTGGTCCTGGCCGCCATACCCGAGCGCGAGGACCCGCGTGACGTGGTCGTCGCCAGGGACGCGCTGAAGTTCACCGACCTGCCCCGCGGGGCGCGGATAGGCACCGGCGCGCCGCGTCGCATGGCCCAGCTGAACGCGTATGCGCGCGCCCACGGCCTGGACATCGAGACGGTCCCGATCCGGGGCAACGTCGACACGCGCATCGGATACGTCCGCAGCGGCGAGCTGGACGCGGTCGTGCTGGCCGCGGCCGGCATGAACCGGATCGGCCGCAGCGACGAAGTGACCGACTTCCTGTCGGTCGACACGATTCTGCCCGCCCCCGGCCAGGGGGCACTGGCGATCGAGTGCAGGGCGGGGCACACCGCCCAAGACGCCGCGCTCCTCGCCGCGCTCGCCGAGCTCGACGACCCGTTCACGCGGGCCGCCGTGACGGCCGAGCGGTCACTGCTCGCCGCCCTGGAGGCCGGTTGCAGCGCCCCTGTGGGCGCCTTGGCCGACCTGCTGGCCGACGGGCAGATTGTCAAGGAAATGCGCCTGCGCGGCGTCGTCGGCACGACCGACGGCAGCACGCTGGTGCAGCTGTCCACCACCGGTCCCGTGCCCCAGACGCACGATGCGGCGATGGCGTTCGGTCGCGAACTCGCCACCGAGATGCTCGCCCAGGGCGCGGCCGGTCTGATGGGGGAGCGAGCACATTGAGCCCCACCACCCTTCCCGCCGGTCCGGAACACGGGCACGTCACCTTCCTCGGTGCCGGACCCGGAGATCCGGGACTACTGACACTGCGCGCCGTGGAGGCGCTGGCGAACGCGGACGTCCTCGTCGCCGAGCACGAGGTGCTCGACGTCGTACGCACGCACGCCCGGCACGGCGTCGCCGTCGTGCACACGGACACCGACTCTTCGTCGGACGTCGTTCCGGGCACAGGCACGCCTCAGCTCACGGTTGTTGACAGTGCGTCAACAACCGTCGGAGCCCCCGCGGTGCGGGATGCCGCACATCTTGTCATGGAGGCTGCGCGGGGCGGCAGGCGGGTCGTCCGTGCGGTGTCCGGGGACCCGGGACTTGATACGGACGCCGCCGCCGAGATGCTCGCCTGCGCCGCGGCCGGGGTGCCCTTCGAGGTCGTCCCCGGCATCGCGACCGCCGTCGGCGTGCCCGCGTACGCCGGTGTGCCGCTGCGCGACGCCGAGGGCACCGACGTCCGCTTCGTCGACGCCCGCACCGCCTCCGACCGCTGCTGGGCGGAGGTCGGCGCCTCGGACGGCACGGTCGTCGTCTCGACGACGCTGGACTCGGTGGCCACGGCGGCCGGCGAGCTCGTCTCGGCCGGCCGCAAGCCGGACACCCCGATGACGGTGACCATCGCCGGTACGACGACCCGGCAGCGCACCTGGACCGCCACCCTCGGCACGGTCGCGCAGACCCTGAAGCAGGCCAAGGTCCTGCCGTCCCCGGACGGCGGCCGGCCGGTGATAGCCGTGGTCGGCGAGCGCAGCGCCGCCGCGCAGCGCGACCAGCTGTCGTGGTTCGAGTCCAAGCCGCTGTTCGGCTGGAAGGTGCTCGTGCCGCGCACCAAGGAGCAGGCCGCGTCGCTCTCCGACCAGCTGCGCTCCTACGGCGCCGTCCCGCACGAGGTGCCCACGATCGCCGTGGAGCCGCCGCGCACGCCCCAGCAGATGGAGCGCGCGGTCAAGGGTCTGGTCACCGGCCGCTACGAGTGGATCGCGTTCACCAGCGTCAACGCCGTCAAGGCGGTCCGCGAGAAGTTCGAGGAGTACGGCCTGGACGCCCGCGCCTTCGCGGGCATCAAGGTCGCGGCGGTGGGCGAGCAGACGGCCAGGGCGCTGATCGCCTTCGGCGTGAAGCCGGACCTGGTGCCCAGTGGCGAGCAGTCGGCCGCGGGCCTGCTGGAGGACTGGCCGCCCTACGACCCGGTCTTCGACCCGATCGACCGGGTGTTCCTGCCGCGCGCCGACATCGCCACCGAGACGCTCGTGGCGGGCCTGATCGACCTGGGCTGGGAGGTCGACGACGTCACCGCCTACCGGACGGTGCGCGCCTCGCCGCCCCCGGCGGAGACGCGTGAGGCGATCAAGGGCGGCGGCTTCGACGCGGTCCTGTTCACGTCGTCGTCCACGGTCCGGAACCTGGTCGGCATCGCGGGCAAGCCGCACAACGTCACGGTGATCGCCTGCATCGGCCCGGCGACGGCGAAGACGGCGGAGGAGCACGGGCTGCGGGTCGACGTCATGTCCCCGGAGCCGTCGGTGCACAAGCTGGCGGAGGCGCTCGCCGACTTCGGCATGAAGCGGCGCGCGGCGGCCCTGGAGGCCGGCGACCCGGTGACGCGGCCGAGCGAGCGGCGTCCGGGGGCGCGGAGGCGTCGCTCGACGACCTGAGGTCTGTGACAGCGGTGGTGGCGGAGCGTGCCGAGCGGCGCGCTCCGCCACCGTGCGTTTCCGCCCGCGGCATCCGGTGGGCGATCGTGTGATCGCTCGCCGCGCGGGCGGTGCCGGGCGTCACGGCCCGGTTCGCGGCGTCCGCGGGCTCAGACCAGCGTCGTGATGCAGAACGGGTGCCCTGCGGGGTCCAGCAGCACCCGCCAGCGGTCGGGGGACGGCTGGAAGTCGGGCTTCACGGCGCCCAGGGCGAGCAGGCGGGCCTGGGCGGCCTCCAGGTCGTCCACGCCCAGCTCGAGGTGGGCCTGCTTCTCCTGGGCGGGGTCGGGCCAGGTGGGGCGCCGGTAGTCGGTCAGGCGGTTGAAGCCGAGTCCGGGCGCGCCGTCCTTGGCGAGGAAGACGAAGTCGTCGCCGGCGAAGGCGACGGGCAGGTCCAGTGCCTCGCCGTAGAAGCGGGCCAGTTCGGCGGGGTCGGGGCAGTCGAAGGTGACGGCTGCGTAGCGGAACGCGGGTGTGGTCTCGGTGTTGTCGGTGCTCATGGGAGGACGGTAGGACGGGACCAGGACAGTTCCGGTCCTGGATTGTGGAACACTTCCGGACGTGATCGGTGCGTCCGCCCGTCTGCTGCGACTGGTCTCCGTGCTGGCCGCCCGGCCGTCGTGGACCTGTGCCGAGCTGGCCGAGCGGACGGGGGTCACCGAGCGGACCGTGCGGCGGGACGTCGCCAAGCTCCGGGAGATCGGTTACGTCGTCGAGTCCGATCCCGGTCCGTGGGGCGGATACCGCCTGCGTGCGGGGTCCCGGGTGCCGCCGCTGATCCTGGACGACGAGGAGGCTCTCGCCGTGGCCGTCGGGCTGCGCGAGGCGGCGTTGAGCGGCGCCCTGGGCGGTGACCAGGCCGCGCTGTCGGCGCTGCTGAAGCTGCGGCAGGTGCTGCCGCGGCGGGTCGCGGACCGGCTGGGCGAGATGGACGCCGCCTTCGTGCACACCCCAAGGCCCACCGAACCGCAGATCACGCCCGGCATGCTGCTGGAACTGGCCGCCGCGTGCCGCAGGGGCGAGCGCGCCCGTCTGTCGTACCGGGACGGGACGGGGAAGGCCACCGTCCGGGACGTCGATCCCTACCGCCTCGTCCACACCGGACGCCGCTGGTACTTCGTCGCGCGGGACGTGGCACGGGACCAGTGGCGTACGTTCCGGGCCGACCGGGTCGGGCGACTGCAGCCGACCGGGCGGCCGGTGGAGCTGACCGACCCGCCCGATGCGGCGCAGCTCGTCTCCCGCTCCACCGCGAACGGCCCCTATCCGCTCAGCGCGACGATCCGCGTCCCGCTGCCCATGGAGCAGGTGCTGCGGCTGATCCCCGCGACCGTCGGCACTCACCGTCAGGACGGCCCGGACGCCACGATCGTGGACGTCGGCGGGCCCGACCCGGAAGGGCTCGCCAGATACCTGGCCGGCCTGGCCACACCCCTGCGGGTGCTGGCCCCCGACGCCGTGCGGCAGGCCCTGGTGCGCCGTGTCCGGGAACTCCTCGCGGACAACGCGGACGGGCGAGCGGACGACACGTCCTGCTGATCGGCTACCCAAGGGCATGCGGGCCACGGGGCCCCGGCGGCTCCGCCCGCAGGCCCGGTCCGGGCGGACCGGACGGCGGGCGGGTACGGGGCAGGGAGGCGCGTGCGGGGCGGTCGACAGGACGTCGGCAAAAGGGCCCCCGGGGCGGGCGTAGCGTAGTGGGCATGACGAAGTACGGATCCTTTCCCGGTACGCGTCCTCGTCGGCTGCGCACCACCCCTGTGATGCGCCGCATGGTCGCCGAGACGCGGCTGCACCCGGCGGACCTGATCCTGCCCGCGTTCGTGCGGGAGGGCGTGAACGAGCCCGTGCCGATCGAGGCGATGCCCGGGGTCGTGCAGCACACGCGGGACAGCCTGAAGAAGGCCGCCGCTCAGGCGGTGGAGGCCGGCATCTCCGGGATCATGCTGTTCGGGGTGCCGGAGGAGGCCAAGAAGGACGCCCTCGGAAGCGCGGGGACCGACCCGGACGGGATCCTTCAGGTCGCGCTGCGCGACGTGCGGACCGAGGTCGGGGACGAACTGCTCGTCATGTCCGACCTGTGCCTGGACGAGTTCACCGATCACGGGCACTGCGGGGTGCTGGACGCCGAGGGCCGCGTCGACAACGACGCCACGCTCGAGCGGTACGCCGAGATGGCCCAGGTGCAGGCCGACGCCGGTGCGCACATCGTGGGCCCCAGCGGGATGATGGACGGCCAGATCGGCGTCGTCCGCGACGCGCTGGACCAGATCGGGCGGGAGGACGTCGCGGTCCTCGCCTACACCGCCAAGTACTCGTCCGCCTTCTACGGGCCCTTCCGGGAGGCGGTCGGTTCCTCGCTGAAGGGCGACCGCAAGACCTACCAGCAGGACCCCGCGAACCTGCGTGAGTCGCTGCGCGAGCTGGCCCTCGACCTGGAGGAGGGGGCCGACATGGTGATGGTGAAGCCGGCCGGGCCCTACCTCGACATCCTCGCCCGGGTCGCCGACGCCGTGGACGTGCCCGTCGCCGCCTACCAGATCTCCGGCGAGTACTCGATGATCGAGGCCGCCGCCGAGAAGGGCTGGGTCGACCGGGACCGGGCGATCCTGGAGACCCTGACCGGCATCAAGCGCGCCGGTGCGCGGAACATCCTCACCTACTGGGCGACGGAGGTCGCGCAGAAGCTGCGCTGAACGGTGCCGGGATGCCGCGGTGCCGGCCGACCGGGGGCGCCGTGGTCGTCGGCGCACGGGCGCCCCAGGGACCGCGAGACCGCGGACGGGCCCTCGTCGCGTACGCCCTGACCGTCGTGACAGCCGGTCAGGACCGCGCAGCCGGCGAGCAGGAGCGCCGTCGCGGCGAGCAGACGGGTGCGGACGGAGCGTGCGGGCATGGGAGTCCCCCGTGGACGAACACGAACGAGCCGCGGTGAGGGCGGGCGGCCGGACGCCCCCAGCTTGATCCCCTCGGGCGTCCCGGCGCCACGGTTGCCCGCGAATGTGGGACGCCGGGACGCCGGTACCGCCCCCGACCTGCGCGAACGACATCCCCCTGGGATACGGGACGGGACGCGGGGCCCTCGGTGTGACGGTCCGGGGCGGGTCTTCGCACCGGTCCGCGCGCGACGGAACGGCCCGGGTTCGCCGCCGCGGGCACCATCAAGTCTCCCTGGGAGTTAGGTTGTTGAAGATCAGTCGAACCTCTCAGGGAGAAGTTCCATGCCCGGTGACGCCCTCAGCCAAGACCCCGCCGAGCTGAGAAGGAGGATCGACACCACGAAGGCACACCCCGCCCGGGTCTACGACGTCTTCCTCGGCGGCAAGGACCACTACCCGGCCGACCGCGCAGCGGCCGCCGCCGGGCTCGCCGCCAATCCGCGCGGCTACCTCGACGTACGGCACAACCGCGACTTCCTGCGCCGCGCCGTGACCACGCTCGCCACCCGGGACGGCATCCGCCAGTTCCTGGACATCGGCACCGGCCTGCCGACCGCCGAGAACGTGCACCAGATCGCCCAGCGGATCAACCCCGACTCGCGGGTGGTGTACGTCGACAACGACCCCGTGGTCCTCGCCCACGCCCGCGCGCTGCTCACCAGCGGGCCCGAGGGCCGCACCGACTACATCGACGCCGATCTGAGGAACCCGGCCCACATCCTCGAACAGGCCACGAAGACCCTCGACTTCGACCAGCCGATCGCGTTGTGCCTGGTCGCGATCCTGCACTTCGTGGAGGACTCGGAGGCGTACGACATCGTGCGCGAACTCGTCGCCGCCCTGCCCTCCGGCAGCCGACTGGTCCTCAGCCACCTCACCGAGGACCTCAACCCGGAGAACATCCGCGCGGTGCAACGCACGTACACCGAGCGCGGCTTCACCTTCGTGCTGCGCTCCAGGGCCGAGGTCGAGCGCTTCCTCACGGACAACGACCTGGAGGTGGCCGACCCCGGAGTCGTCCCCGTCCACCGCTGGCGCCCCGACCACGCGGCCCTGGTCCCGGACCAGCCGGAAGCCTCCTACCTCGCGAGTCTCGACGACATCGAGAAGGTCCGCTACGCCGACATCAACGACGTGACGGACGCGGACATCAACGTCTACGCGGCACTGGGAGGCAAGGCCTAGTCAGTGTCCCAGGGCGAAAGCCGCAGGCGGGATGCGTCCGCGGTCGGCGGACGGAAGGGCCGGGTCTTGCCTATGGTGATCGTATGACCGATACAGGCCACTTCGACCTGGACGCATATCTCCGGCGGATCGGCTGGGAGGGGGACAGGCGGGCCGACACGGCGACGCTGCGCGGGGTGCACCTGGCGCACATGCGGGCCATCCCGTTCGAGAACCTCGACGCGCTGTGCCGTACGGCCCCCTCCCTCGATCCGGCCCACCTGATGGCCAAGCTCGTCCACAGCCGACGCGGAGGCTACTGCTACGAGCACAACACGCTGCTCGCCTGCGCACTCCAGGCGCTGGGCTTCCGCGTCACCCGGCTGGCCGCCCGGGTGGTCGTCGGCGCGGACCGCATGGAGAGCCGGCCCCGCACCCACATGGCACTGCTGGTCGAGGTACCGGGCGACCCGCAGCCCTACCTGGCCGACGTCGGCTTCGGCGCGGTCGGGGCGCTGCTGGAGGCGGTGCCGCTGACGGCCGACACCGAGTTCCGCGACGCGGGCAGGCGGCACCGCCTCGTCCACGTGCCCCACCGCGGCCCTCTGGAGACGTGGGTGCTCCAGGCCTACCTGGGGGAGAAGGGCGAGGAGGACTGGCAGGGTCAGTACGCCTTCACACTGGAACCCTTCGAGGAGCCCGACTTCGAGGTCATCAACTGGCACATCGGCACGAACCCGCGCTCACCCTTCACCCAGCGCGTCTACGTCCAGCGCGTCACCCCCGACAGGCACCTCCTTCTGCACGGCCGCCACCTCACCGAGACACGCTCCGACGGCACGGTCACGGAACGCGAGGTCGCGGACGAGGCGGAGGCGCACCGCGTCCTGGAGGAGGACTTCGGCATCACCGCACCGGAGGGGATGACGCTGCTTCCGCGGTGAGGGCGTGAGTCAGTCGTGGTTCAGTCCCACCAGAAGTGCCAGAGGCGCTCACCGATCAGCCCGCCCGCGTACGCCTCCAGGCCGTCGCCCTCGTCCACCACGCTGTCCGGGCAGAAGGCGAAGTGCTCTGCGGCGACCGCCTGAGCGGCCGTGAGGGTGGCGGGCGGCGCCGCCACGGACACGACGAGCTGGTCGAAGCCGAGGGCCACGACCCGTATGCCGAAGCGGTCCTCCCACGAGCGCAGGACGGCGGACAGACGGGCCATGTCGTTCTCGTGGTTCAGCGGGCCGGTCCAGCCGATGGCCGTGGGAACGTCCGCGCTGCGGCGCGCCGGCACCAGGGCCAGATGCGGCTCCTTGAACCACGGCGAGCCCTCGGCGAGCGAGTCGGCGACCTCGGCGGCCCGCTTGTCCGGATCGACGGTCAGGGCGCGCCGCTCCGCCGGACCGGGCCACTCCTCGCCCTGCGCCGCGCACTCCTCCCAGAGCTGCGCCAGCACCTCCTCGGCGTCGTGATCGCCGGGGTACGACATCTCGCCGGGCAGCAACTCCCACTTCTCCGGACCGCCCTGACTGCCGCCCAGGTCGACAAGGAGCGGGAGCAGCCCCACCCGCGCCGCACGCGCCCCCAGCGCCGCCCAGTTGCCCCGGGACACCGACCGCCCGGCGTACCACAGCAGTGGTTCGTGCCACGGCCCGTCGTCCGTCGCGTCGAGCAGTATCCCGGGCGGGAGTTGCAGCCCGAGCGAACGCCCGCTCGGGTCTCCGGCCAACTTCGGCAGTGGGTTCGGAAGGGTCGCCATGCCGGTGACTGTAGAGGCAGCCACTGACAACAGGGCCCGGGCAAGGGGAGGCGTGCCGCTGCTACCTCGTGGCGGTGAACGCGGCCCAGGCGGCGGGGCCTACCAGGAGCGTCGGGCCGTCTTCCGGGGTGTTCTTCGAGTCCCGGATGTGGACGGCCTGGGCGGAGACGGCGACTTCGAGGCACTGGCCGCCTTCGCTCCCGCTGTAGGTCGACTTGAACCACTGAAGCGCTTCGGTGCTCATGTTTCTCCTAGCAGCCGGTCGAGCAGGGCCATCGAGTCCTGAGGGGTCAGGGCCTGCGTCCGCAGCATCGCATACTTGCGCGCCAGGATGGACACCTCGTCCGGGTCGGAGACCCACTGGCTGCCGCGTTGGGATTCGGTGTAGGCGAGATGCTGATGGTCAGGCGTCTCCAGGAGAGTGAATGGTCCGTCGACGCCCGCATGGTAGGGGCTGCTCAGCGGGAGGATCTGCAAGGAAAGCCCAGGAAGTTCGGCGATCGCACGCGAGTGCCGGAGCTGTTCAGCCCGCACCGCCGAACCGCCGATCCCCAAGAGCAGCACCGGCTCCCACACCACGAAACTCAATGTGGGCGGCTCCTTGCGGTACAGAATCTCCTGGCGTTCCATGCGTGCCGCCGTGCGGGTCTCCACCCCGTCCTCGTCGTAGGCGGGTACTCGATTGCGCAGCACCGCACGGGCGTAGGTCTCGGTCTGGAGCAGGCCGGGCACAACGGCGTTGTCGTACCAGGACAGCGCAATTGCCTCCCGCTCGTGCTGCATATAAAGCTCGGCCCACATCGGGAACTGGTCGATCTCCGGCAGATGCTCGACACCTGCCGACAACATCCCTTTGGTCCCCAGGAGTTGATCCAGTGCCTCGGCGAGGTCCGGTTTCAGCGGCCGCCGGCCCTGCTCGATCGAGGCGATGGTCTCCTCGTCGACCACGAGGTGTTCGGCGAGGCCGCGTTGGGTGAAGCCGGCCGCACGGCGCGCCGTGCCGAGCTGGACGCCCAGCATCCTCATGGCCGAGAGGTTCTTCTTCCGCGGAAGCTTCCTGGAGGTCATGCTGGTCCAACTCCCCACGCGTGCCGTACGCGACCCCGCAGGAACCCGTACAAAAAATCCGTACGGGTTCACTCAGTGATCCACGGTAGTGACTCTCCGCGACCCTCGTCCCATGAACGAGGTGATTCAACTCCCGTGCATGCGCGAGAGGTTCCTCCGACGCGAGCGCCGATCGGTCCCCGCTGCCAGGAGGTTCACAAAGGAGGCGTTGGCCGACTGGGGGCTGGGCGGTGGCGAGCGTGGCGAGGACGTGTTGCTGTGCGTGAGTGAGCTGGCGACGAACGCGCTGCTGCACGGGGTGCCGCCGGGGCGGGGATTCCGGCTCTTCCTGCGCTACGACGGCGACGTACTGCGGGTGGAGGTCCACGACAGCGGGCCGGGAGTCCCGAGGGTCGCGGAGAAGGCCGACGAAGGCGGACGGGGCCTGCTCCTGGTGGCGGCGCTCGCCGACAAGTGGGGGGTGGGGGAGAGGGACCCGGGGAAGGCGGTGTGGGCGGAGTTCGCCACGGGCCGGTCTCCCGCCCTCAAGGGATGAGGGGGTGAAGTGTCAGAAGAGGTCTGTGGAGACGGGTCTCCACAGACCTCAAGGGCCGCGGGTCAGAGCCTCTCGGGGGTCCTGATGCCCAGCAGGGCCATGCCCTGGTGCAGGGTGCGGGCCGTGACGTCGCACAGGAAGAGGCGGTTCTCCACCTGGTCCGGCGTCTCGGCCTTCAGGACCGGGCACTTGTCGTAGAAGGTCGTGTACAGGGACGCCAGCTGGTAGAGGTAGGCCGCCAGCTTGTGCGGGGCGTACTCCGTCGCCGCCTCCCGCACCGTCTCCGCGAAGGCGTCCGCGTGCAGGCCCAGCGCCCGCTCCGCCTCGGCCAGCGCCAGCTCCGGGTGCGCGGCCGGGCGGAGCTCGCCCGCCTTGCGGAGGATGGACTGGATACGGGCGTACGCGTACTGGAGGTAGACCGACGTGTCGCCGTTCAGCGAGACCATCTGGTCCAGGTCGAACTTGTAGTCCCGGCTCGCCGACGTCGACAGGTCCGCGTACTTCACCGCGCCGATGCCCACCTGGGCGCCACGCTCGGCGATCTCCTCCTCGGAGAGGTCCTGGGCCTTCTCGCGGACGACCGCCGAGGCCCGCTCGATCGCCTCGTCGAGCAGGTCGACCAGGCGGACCGTCTCGCCCTCACGCGTCTTGAACGGCTTGCCGTCCTTGCCCAGCACCGTGCCGAAGGCCAGCTGGAACGCCTTGACGCCGTCGCCGAGCCAGCCGGCCCTGCGCGCGGTCTCGAAGACCATCTTGAAGTGCAGCGACTGGCGGGCGTCCACCACGTACAGCAGGGAGTCGGCCTTCAGGTTGAAGACGCGGTCGCGGATCGCCGACAGGTCGGTGGCCGCGTAGCCGTAGCCGCCGTCGGACTTCTGGACGATCAGCGGGACCGGGTTGCCGTCCGGGCCCTTGATGTCGTCGAAGAACACGCACAGGGCGCCCTCGGAGCGGACCGCGACGCCCGACTCCTCCAGCAGGCGGCAGGTCTCGGCGAGCATGTCGTTGTAGCCCGACTCGCCGACGATGTCCGGGTCCCGGATCTCCACGTCCAGCTTCTCGAAGACGGAGAAGAAGTAGATCTTCGACTCGTCGACGAACTTCTGCCACGTGGCCAGCGTGTGCGGGTCCCCGGCCTGGAGGTCGACCACCCGGCGCCGGGCGCGCGTCTTGAACTCCTCGTCCGAGTCGAACTTCTTGCGCGCCGCCTTGTAGAGGCGGTCGAGGTTCGACATCGCCTCCTCGCCGGAGGCCGCCGTGTCCTCGGTGGACGCCTTGTGGTCCAGCTCGTGCGGGTGCTCGTCCAGGTACTGGATGAGCATGCCGAACTGGGTGCCCCAGTCGCCGATGTGGTGCCGGCGGACCACGTTCTCCCCGGTGAACTCCAGGAGCTGGACCACCGAGTCGCCGATCACCGCGGACCGCAGGTGGCCGACGTGCATCTCCTTCGCCACGTTCGGCTGGGCGTAGTCGATCACCGTCGTGCCCGGGTGGTCCGCGAGCGGCACGCCGAGCCGGCCCGCCGGGTCGGTGGCGCGCGCGGCCAGGTTCTCGACGATCGCCCGGTCGGTGACGGTGATGTTGAGGAATCCGGGGCCCGAGACCTCGACCTCCTTGATCACGTCACCGGTGACCACCTGGGAGACGACCTGGGCCGCCAGCTCCCGCGGGTTCGCCTTCGCCTTCTTCGCCAGCGCCAGGATCCCGTTGGCCTGGAAGTCCGCCCGGTCGCTTCGTCGCAGCAGCGGGTCCGCGTCGGCGGTCTCCGGCAGGGCGGCCGAGAGGGCGTTCGCGAGGCGCTGGTGGACGGAAGCGGTGAGGGACGTGACCGAGGCCATAGGAATGGGTGCCGTTCTCCTCGTGGGGATGGATAGTCCCAGCCAGTATCCCATGCGGGGTAAAGCGAATTTTCCGGTCGCCGGGCCAACCGCGGGGCGCGCCGTGCCGTCCAACGCGGTGATGAGGCGTTTTCGTGGATGTCGGGCCGCCTGGGACAATGAACGTGGCCGGCCGTGCGACGTGCCGGCTGTTCACGGAGAACCTGTAGAGAACCTTCAGACAAAGAGGACGTGCCGATCGTGGCTCAGAGCACCGAGACCACCGACTGGGTCTCCCGTTTCGCGGATGAGGTCATCGAGGAGTCGGAGCGTCGGGCCCCGGGCAAACCGGTCGTCGTCGCGTCCGGGCTCTCCCCCTCCGGCCCCATCCACCTGGGGAACCTGCGCGAGGTCATGACCCCGCACCTCGTCGCCGACGAGATCCGCCGCCGGGGCCTGCAGGTGCGGCACCTGATCTCCTGGGACGACTACGACCGGTACCGCAAGGTCCCGAAGGGGATCGACGGCGTCGACGACTCGTGGGCCGAGCACATCGGCAAGCCGCTGACCTCCGTCCCCGCCCCCAGAGGCTCGGCGTACCCGAACTGGGCCGAGCACTTCAAGGCCGCCATGATCGCCTCGCTCGCCGAGCTGGGCGTGGAGTTCGACGGCATCAGCCAGACCGAGCAGTACACCTCCGGCGTGTACCGCGAGCAGATCCTGCACGCGATGCGGCACCGCGGCGACATCGACGCCGTCCTCGCCCAGTACCGCACCAAGCCCAAGCCGGCCGCCGCCGTCAAGAAGCAGCAGAAGCCGGTCGACGAGGCCGAGCTGGAGGCCGCGGAGGGCTCGGGAGCCGCCGCCGAGGACGACGGCAGCTCCGGCTCCGCCGGCTACTTCCCGTACAAGCCGTACTGCGGCAACTGCGAGAAGGACCTCACCACCGTCAGCTCCTACGACGACGACTCCACCGAGCTGACCTACGCCTGCACGGCGTGCGGCTTCTCGGAGACGGTCCGGCTCAGCGAGTTCAACCGCGGCAAGCTGGTCTGGAAGGTCGACTGGCCGATGCGGTGGGCGTACGAGGGCGTGATCTTCGAGCCCTCCGGCGTCGACCACTCCTCGCCGGGCTCCTCGTTCCAGGTCGGCGGGCAGATCGTCGGGATCTTCGGCGGCGAGCAGCCGATCGGCCCGATGTACGCCTTCGTCGGCATCTCCGGCATGGCGAAGATGTCGTCCTCCCGGGGCGGGGTCCCCACCCCCGCCGACGCGCTGAAGATCATGGAGCCGCAGCTCCTGAGGTGGCTGTACGCCCGGCGGCGGCCGAACCAGTCCTTCAAGATCGCCTTCGACCAGGAGATCCAGCGCCTCTACGACGAGTGGGACAAGCTCGCGGCCAAGGTCGCCGACGGCTCCGCGCTCCCGGGCGATGTCGCCGCGTACACGCGGGCCGTGGGCACCGCCGCGGGGGAGCTGCCGAAGACCGCCCGCCCGCTGCCGTACCGCACGCTCGCGTCCGTCGCCGACATCACCGCCGGCCACCAGGACCAGGCGCTGCGGATCCTCAGCGAGCTCGACCCGGCCGACCCGCTCGGTTCGCTGGACGAGGCCCGACCGCGCTACGACAGGGCCGAGGCGTGGATCAACACCCACGTCCCCGCCGACCAGCGCACCATCGTCCGCGACGAGCCCGACGCCGAGCTGCTGAAGTCCCTCGACGAGGCGTCCCAGCAGTCCGTGCGACTCCTGCTCGACGGGCTCGCCGAGCACTGGTCCCTCGACGGGCTGACCCACCTCGTGTACGGCGTGCCCAAGGTGCAGGCGGGGTTCTCCGAGGACGCCACGCCCAAGGAGCTGCCGCCGGAGATCAAGACGGCCCAGCGGTCGTTCTTCGCCCTGCTGTACCACCTGCTCGTCGGCCGCGACACCGGTCCCCGGCTCCCCACGCTGCTGCTGGCCGTGGGCCAGGAGCGGGTGCGGAAGCTGCTCGGGGAGTAGCAGCCTTCCGGTTCTACGCCGATGGGGGCGCCCGGTGTCCGCCGGGCGCCCCCATCGTCCGTCCGCACGCCTTTACGCGATGTGGTCGTCCTCCAGTTCCGCCGTGTGGCGGTTCTGGAAGCGCATGACCATCCGCTTGGCCTCGGCGTCGGGGACGGGGACGCCGTACGTCGCCTCGACGTTGTCACTGAACTCGCGCGGAGTCGGATAGCCGCTGCCGCTGATCGACTGCTTGAAGACCTGGTAGTACGACTCCTCGTCCGGCGGCTCGGGTTCCGGGGTGCCGCCGCCCTCGCCCAGCTCACGCGTACGGTTCGGGCCCACCGGAATGGGGAAGCTGCCGGTGTCCTCCATGGAGGGCTGCTCGAACTGCTCCGGCTTCTGCTCCTCGTACCAGTCCTCGTACACGGGCTCCGGCTCGTACGTCGGGTCGTAGCCGCCCTGGTAGTCGACCTGCCGGGGCGCCTGGAACCAGGGGCTCTGGTCGTCGGGCGGCAGCTGCTCCTCGTAGGCGGGCCCGCCGGGTTCCTGGTCGTGGACCAGCTGCGGGCGCCGCCCGGTGGTGGTCGTCCGCTGCTGCGGGACGGGACCCGCAACGGCGGGCCGGCCGCCCGCTGCCGTCTCGATCCGCGGCACCGGCGGAATCACGGCCGGCTCGATGCCCGCCGCGGCAAGGCCCGCCGCGGCCGTATCCGCGAGCGGCACACCGTACCGGGCGAGCCGCAGCGGCATCAGGGACTCCACCGGGGCCTTGCGGCGCCAGGCCCGGCCGAACCGGGAGCGCAGCCGCGCCTGGTAGACGAGGCGTTCCTGCTCCAGCTTGATGACCTGGTCGTAGGAGCGCAGCTCCCACAGCTTCATACGGCGCCACAGCAGGAAGGTCGGCACCGGGGAGAGCAGCCAGCGGGTGAGGCGGACGCCCTCCATGTGCTTGTCGGCCGTGATGTCGGCGATCCGGCCGATCGCGTGCCGGGCCGCCTCCACCGCGACCACGAACAGCACCGGGATCACCGCGTGCATGCCGACGCCCAGCGGGTCCGGCCAGGCGGCGGCGCCGTTGAACGCGATCGTCGCCGCCGTCAGCACCCACGCCGTCTGACGCAGCAGCGGGAAGGGGATACGGATCCAGGTCAGCAGCAGGTCCAGGGCGAGCAGCACACAGATGCCCGCGTCGATGCCGATCGGGAACACGTAACTGAAGTTCCCGAAGCCCTTCTTGATGGCGAGTTCGCGGACGGCGGCGTACGAACCGGCGAAACCGATACCGGCGATGATCACGGCGCCCGCCACGACCACGCCGATGAGGACGCGGTGCATCCGAGTCAGCTGCAGTGGCGCGGCCACTCGTACTCCCCTCCCATTGCGTGTTGTTGCGCGCAACAGAGTGGCACACTCGTCCGACGCGCGGGCGGGCGGATCCGATTGCCCCGGTGCGACGGACGGCTCGACGGGCGACCCCGACGAGCCGACCCGTCCGCTCAGCCCTTCGAGGCGGCCTTCTTCGACGGCGAGGCGCTCGGGGACTTGTCCCCGCCACCGGCCTTGCCGTCCGACGCCGACGCCGAGGGGGACTTGGAACCCGACGCGGACGAGGAGGCGCTCGGCGATCCGGCGCCACCGTCCCCGTTCGCCTCCGCCACCGCGGCCACCGCCTCCTTGGCCGCCGACTTCGCGTCCTTGGCCAGGTCGTCGGCGTCCGGGGTCTTGTCACCGGCCAAACCGGCACCGTTGTAGTCGAGCGTGAGGACCACGTTCTGCACCCGCGCCACGACCGTCTGCTGCTTGAAGGAGCCTTCCTTCTTCTTCAGGTCGTAGCGCACCGCCGTCGCCTCGTCGCCCGTCCCGGACACCGGCTCGGACTTGGTGTTCTTCGCACCCGTCACGGACTTGGCGTCCTGGACCTGCTTGTCGTAGTACGCCTTGGCCTGCTGGTCACCCGAGCCGCGCGAGGCGTCGGAGTCGAAGCGCAGCAAGGAGACGTTCAGCCAGCGGAACTGAGAGCCCTTCACCCCGTTGTTCTCCAGACTGTTCCAGGAGCAGCTGGCACGCGAGGATATGTCGCTGGACGTGCCCTCCTTGGCGGACTTCGTCCCCTTCGGAACCAGTTCGTCCAGCGTCTTGCTCGACAGCACCTTGCACGCCTCCGGCAGCTTGGCGTACCTCGCCGCCTGCACCGTCGGCGAGGCGCTCGCGCTCGCGGACGCCTTGGCGTCACCGGCCGGCGTCTTCTTCGCGCCGTCACCGGAGCCGGAGTTCGAGGAGCAGGCCGCGGCCAGCAGCATCACGGGTACGGCCGCCGCGCAGACAAGGACGCGGTTCAGCCGCTTGGCTTTCGGTTCGTGCTGGTCACGCTGGGCTGCTCGCTGCATGGTTCCTTCACTCATACGCTCGTGGTTCCTGCGGTGGGATCGGGTCCGAGGGGCCACGGTACGCGGTGAGGCAGCCGCGTGGTTCGCCTTCCCGGGCTTTGCGGCCGGGCGCCGGGTGCCGGACGAAGGCCGTCAGCCGCTCAGCGAATCGGCCAGCCGCGCGGCCAGTTTCCGGGCCTTGTCCTGCATTTCCTTGCTGTCGGGGACCGCGCCGACGACGGCCGGCTGCTCCTCGTACTCGATGGTCACGATGACGTTCGACGTGCGGAACGCCACAGTCACCGTCCGCTGCTTGGCCGTCGAACCGGAGCTGCTGAGCTGGTCGTCGAGGAACCCCTCGTCGCCGAGGTCGTCGAGGGTGCGGGGCTGGAGAGCGGTGGAGTCCGAGGCGGAGGGCGAGGACGACGACGGCGAGGAGGAATCGGCGGAGGAGGAGGCGGGGGAGGACGAAGCGGCGGAGTCGGAGGCGGAGGGCGAGGGGGAACCGGAGGG
>NZ_MUBM01000246.1:0-20175 GCF_002154505.1 Streptomyces carpinensis
CCCCACGTGGGGGAGCAGCCGCCGCCGTTGGGGGCGAGGACGAACGCGAGTTGGAACGCCTTCAGCCCGGTCGCGTCCATGATGGCGGCCGCGTTCGGCGGGTCGTTGTCCAGCGGCATCAGGTACGGGGCCGCGGCGTACCAGCGGTTGCTCAGCGCGCTCGTCGCGCCCGAGGCGTTGCCCGCTACCAGCGCGGTGGTGCCGACGGCGGCGAGCCCGACGGCGGTGGCCGCGCCCAGACATGCGCTAAGACGTCTCACTGCGTGCCTCCAGTGGGGTGGGGAAGTGGCCCCAGCTTCCTGACGGTGTTGCGAGCACGTCAATAGATTGGTCTGGACCAGATGAGTCTTTGGACTAGACCATACGATTTCTTTACCCGGCGGGGAGTTGCGCCGCTCCCCTCGGGAAACGCCGTACGGCGCGCCCCGGGGCGCCCGGCGGCGTGGCGTCGCGGGAGGAGGCGCCTCGCATGGTCAGGATGGCTTCCGGTATCGCCCGTCGCGTGGACACGCGGATCGACTCGGAGACGGATGTGACGGTACGTCGGATCGGCCTGGTCGTGCACGGAGGGCGCCCGGAGGCCGCGGCCGCAGCGCGGGCCGTGCGCACCTGGTGCGCGGAACACGCCGTGCAGTGCACGGACATCGACGTGTGGCGGGACGGCGGCCGGCACAGCGCGCGGGAGGAGGTCGACGCCGCGGGCGACCCGGATCTCATCGTGACCCTGGGCGGCGACGGCACGTTCCTGCGCGGCGCCCGGCTGGCCGCCGAGAACGACGCCCTCGTCCTGGGCGTCGACCTCGGCCGGGTCGGCTTCCTCACCGAGGTGCCCGTCACCGTCGTGGGCTCCGCGCTGGACGCGGTCCTGACGCAGCGGCTCACCGTCGAGAGCCGCATGCTGCTCACCATGCGCGCCTCGCGCCGCCTGGAGGTGCCCGCCGGCATCGAGGAACTGATGCGCTACGGCCGCCGCCCGATGCTGCCCCCGCCGCGGGTGCGCACCGACTGCGAGGTGGGGGGCGACTGGGGCATCGCGCTGAACGTCACCGCGCTGAACGACATCGTCGTGGAGAAGCTGGCGCGGGACCGGCAGGTGTCGGCCGGCGTCTACATCGCCGGACGGCTGCTCGCGTCGTACTCCGCCGACGCGCTGCTGGTCGCCACCCCGACCGGCTCGACGGCCTACAGCTTCGCCGCCGGCGGCCCGGTCGTCTCCCCGCGCACGGACGCCCTCGTCTTCACGCCCGTCGCCCCGCACATGGTGTTCGACCGCACCGTCGTCGCCGCGCCGGACGAACCGGTCGCCCTGCGCATGCTGGACCACTCCGGCCAGGCCGTCGTCAGCATCGACGGCCAGCCGCGCGGAGTGCTGGACCCGGGGGACTGGATCGGCATCTACGCGTCGCCGCACCGGCTGCGGGCCGTGCGACTGGGCCCGATGGACTTCTACGGCCGCCTGCGCGAGCGCATGAACCTCTCCGACGCCCCCGCCGCCGTTGCCGACGGAACCCCGCCGCCGCTCTGGCCGGTGACGAGCCCGCGGCCCGGTGACCTCGCGCATCTGGCGCTGCCCCCCAGGCCCGACGCACCTTCGGCGACGCCGTGAACACGCCGGCGAAGAGGCGGCCGCCCGGCACGGTCCGGCGGGCGCTCGCTCAGGAGCGGGGCTCGCCGGGCAGGCGGTACGCGGCGAGGGCGGCGATGTCGTCGTCCAAATGCCCGCCGCTGTAGGCGTGCAGGTCCGCGTGCAGGTGGTCCAGGAGAGCGCGGGGTGGCAGCGATGCCCACGGCGCGACGCGCTCGGCGAGCGGATAGAAGACCCCGTCGGCATCGCGCGT
The DNA here is from genome assembly GCF_002154505.1 of Streptomyces carpinensis. Classification (GTDB taxonomy): domain Bacteria; phylum Actinomycetota; class Actinomycetes; order Streptomycetales; family Streptomycetaceae; genus Streptomyces; species Streptomyces carpinensis. The sequence goes on from NZ_MUBM01000246.1 coordinate 1,839, forward strand.
CTCGGTGACGCCGTCGGTGTAGAGCAGCAGTTGGTCACGGGGGTGGAAGGGCTCGACGTCCATGTGGTAGCCGTCGCCGATCAGCACGCCGAGGTTGACCGGCGGTGACGGGTCGGTCGCGTGCAGCTCGCGGACGCCGCCCTCGTGGAGGATCAGGGGCGGCGGGTGACCGCAGTTGACGATGCGGACGACCTGCTCGTGCTCGGGGATCTCGGCGAACACCGCGGTGACGAAGCGTTCCGCCCACTCGCCGCCGGGCAGCTGCGCGGCATGACGGCTCATGCTCCGCTCCACGCGGCGGGCCACGCCGGTCAGGTCGCGCTCGTCGTGAGCGGCCTCCCGGAAGGCGCCCAGTATCGTCGCGGCCGTCTCCACGGCGACCAGTCCCTTGCCGCGCACGTCGCCGATGAGCAGCCGCACGCCGTACGCCGTCGGCACCGCCTCGTACAGGTCGCCGCCGATGCGCGCCTCCGCGGCGGCGGACAGGTAGAGCGTCTCGACGGAGACCTGGCCGAGGTGACGGGGCACCGGTCGCAGCAGCACCCGCTGCGCGGTCTCGGCCACGGAACGCACCGTCGCCAGTGTCCTCTCCCGCCGCATCCGGTGCACGGCCAGAATCGCGCCGAGAACCCCCACCAGGCCGGTGCAGATGTAGTTGGCCACGTAGTGGCGGTCCCACATGTAGGTCACCGAACGCCCGGCACAGCACGGGGTGCCCGCCAGCACACCTTCGAACAGGACGGCGAACACCGTGAACGCGGCGACCGCGACGGGCCCGTAGGCGTAGGCGGCGACCAGCGGCAGGGCGGTGACCACGAAGCTCACGGGCCAGTCCACCGGAGTGAGCGGTTCGATGACCAGGACCGCCGCGACATAGGCGACCGGCAACCAGCGCAGCCACATGGGAGGAGCGGGCACCTGCGGCTCCTCGGCCTTCGCCCGCGCCGCACGGGCGTTCGCGGCCGTGGAGCAGCCGGGGAGCCTCACCGCTCGCACGGGCACGCCCCGGGTGTTGACGCGACAGGCGTGGCAGGACCGGGCGGGCGCACCGGCGTGCGGCCCGGCACCGGACGACGGACTGCGCGGAGACACTCAGGCGGCCTGTTCACAGGAACTCCCGGCGGACTTGACCAAGACCACCAGCCTGCTGTGGCGCACTGTCGCGAGGGCCTCATTGCTCCAGGCAAGGGCATGTCAGCGACGGTGGGACGCCCTGCCGGCCCCGGCCCCGAACGTGCCCTGGTCCGAGCGACGGACCCCGGCCGTCGTCACCGGTTCACCATCGGCCGCCGGCCGCCGCGGCCGTCACCCGGAGCGCGTGGTCGATGAAGCGCCGGGACGCCGGGGGCAGGGTGCGCCCGGAGAGCCAGGCGATGCCGATGTCCCGGGCGCCGTGCACGTCGGTGATCTCCAGATAGCGGATCGGGAAGTCACCGCTCGCCGCGGCGTCGGGCGAGGACGGGATCAGGGACACGCCCAGACCGGCCGCCACCAGTCCGCGCAGGGTGTGCACCTCCTCGCCCTCGAAGCCGACCCGCGGGGTGAAACCGGCCTGACGGCACAGTGTCTCGGTGACGCTGCGCAGCCCGTAGCCGGGCTTGAGGAGGATGAAGGGCTCCTCGGCGACCTCGGCCAGCCGGACCCCTCGGCGCCGGGCCAGGCGGTGCCCGGTGGGAACGGCGAGCCAGAGCGGTTCGACCAGGAGCCGTCTCCAGGTGATCAGCGGATGTCCGGGGTCGCCGCTGGTGATCATCATGTCGGCGGTGGCGTCGAGGAGATGCTGGACCAGGCCGTTCTCGCCGTGCTGGTGCAACTCGAAGCGGCCCTGCGGATAGGCCTCCCGGAACCCGGTGACGAGCCTGGGCACCAGCCAGGTGCCCAGGGTGTGCAGAAAGGCCAGGGACACCAGGCCCGCCTCCGGGTCGACGACCTCGGCGACGGCCCGCCGCCCCCGGTCGTAGCTGTCCAGCGTGGCGTCGACGTACTCCTTGAACACCCGTCCGGCCGGTGTCGGCCGCAGGACGCGGCCCACTCGCTGGAGGAGTTCCGCGCCCACCTCCTCCTCCAGCCGGTGCAGCGCACGCGACAGGGCGGGCTGGGTGACACGGGCCTCGGCGGCGGCGTCCGTCACCGTCAGGCCCTCGGCCACCGCCTGGAAGGAACGCAGCACCTGGAGATCCATCGCGCTCATCCTCCCATCGCGCCCACTTCGGTGCAGCGAGGTACGGGGAGCGCGGCCGCCGCCGGTACCGCGCCCAGGTTCCTTGCGCTGACGGCGTCGCAGAGTCGCTCCGCCGAGGCGATGGCGTCCTCCTGGTCCGGCAGCCTCGGATCCTTGCGACCGGGACGGCCCGGCTCGCCGTGGGCGTGGGCCACGGCCCTGCGTGCCTCGGCGAGCCGGTGGTAGGCGGCCCGGCGCAGGGCGTGCCGCTGGGCCGGCGTGGCATCGGCGGCCAGGTCCCGGTACCGGTGCGCGGCGGCCACCGCGGCCTCGGTCTGCGCGGCGGCCCGGCCGGCCGCCGAGTCCGGCCACAGCGCGAAGTGTGCGAGGAGGACGATCGCGGCGGCCAGGGCGGTGTCCAGGATGCGCGCCGAGTACAGCGCGCGGTGGTCGCCGAGCAGGTCGACGAGGACGAACACGATCGCCGTCAGGGCCGTCGTGGCGAGCGCGTAGTGATGGCGCACACCGACGGCCATCAACGCGCCGAAGGCCGCCACGGCGCCGATCAGTACCAGGGTGTCGGTCGTCAGCAGGGTCACCGCGCCGATGGCGGCCACCCCGACGACCGTACCGGCGCAGCGGTGCAGGGCCCGGCGGAGGACCGGCCCGAAGTCGGGCTTGTAGACGAACGCCACCGTCATGGGGAGCCAGTATCCGCGCGGACCGTGCAGCAGCCCGGCGCAGAGCTGGGCGACCAGCACACACACCGTCAGCAGCACGGCGTACCGCGCCTGGGCCGCCGGTCCGTGCCACGGGTACGCGGGCAGACGCTCCGCCACGCCGGACGGACGCGCCCGGAGGGACTCCGCGTACAGCTCGGCCAGCGCGCGCACCCCCGGCGAGGCCGCTTCGAACAGGTCTGCGCCCTGGGCGGGCACCGGCCCCGGGCGGGCCGTGGCGCGGGAGGCGGACGCCGCGTCCGGCAGCAGGCGCGCCGTCATCAGCAGCGGTACGTCCGTAAGGCACCGGGGGAGCGGACGCCCCTCCCACACCAGCGCCGAGGCCACCTCACCCAGCCGCACCGCCGTGTGGAAGGCGTCGCGCACCGCGCCCAGTTCCGTCCGCGCCCGGTCGCGGCGCGCCAGATGCCGGCCCATCACCTGGTGGGCGTCGTCGAGGGCGGTGGTCAGCCGCCTGCGCGCGGCCTCGGCCCCGGGCGAACCGGCCGCGGACAGCGCCTCGGAGGCGGCCCGGTACACCGCGAGGACGGCGGCCCGCTCGATGTCGTACCGGCGCCACAGCCACGGCGTCGCGGACAGGACGACGACGAGGCCCACCCCGGAGAGCAGCGCGAGGGGAGCCTGCCACCACGGCCCCGGCACCGGAATGCCGCCGCCGACGGTGGCGCCGAGCAGGAGATGCATGCCCGACACGGAGGCGAGGCGTCCGCGCAGGCTGACCGCGCCGGCGAGCAGCGCGGTGGCGACGAGACAGACGGTGACCGCCGCGGGACGCCCGCTGCGGAGCGCGAGTTCCCCGGCGAGCAGGCCGACGGCGGCGGAAGCGCCCGTGCAGGCCAGCCGCCGGACCCGCAGCCGGTAGGGATCGGGTCCGTCGTGGCTCACCCCCCACAGGGCACCGATCCCGGCGATCACGGCCGGGACCACCGCCCCGGTCCGGACGCCGACGAGGAGCGGCACGGCGAGCGCCACGGCTCCCCGCACGGCCGCCGCGAGGGGCCCGGGGGCGAGCGGGACGACAGGCGATGCCTTCATGAGCTGATCGACTCCTGGACGGACCGGGGGACATGTGTCCCCACCAGGGTCGATCAGGAGCGATGCATGCGTCCAATGCCAGAGGGGCGGCCGAACCATGCGTCTGGTGCATGCGACTCACCTCATGCACGCGACCCCGCCCCCACGGCAGAGGACGCCCACGGCGGCGGGGATCACCGAGACGGTCCCCGCCGCCGGGCCGGCGACTGCGATCAGGACGCCGTGCAGGTCCCGACGGTCGGGGCGGAGGAACTGCCGTTCTTCTGGACGGTGAAGCCGAAACTGGTCGAGGCGCCCGCCGCGAGATCGGCGTTGTAGGTGGGGCGCACCGTCATCACGGTGCCGCTGCTGTCCCAGCTCGCGCTGCCGTTCCAGAGGGTGGACACCTTCTGCGGCGCGGGGAAGGTGACCGTCGTGGTCCAGCCGGTGATCGGGGCGGCACCCGCCGTCACGGTGACCTGGCCGTTGTAACCGTCGTTCCAGTCCGCGGTCTTGGTGAAGACGACCGTGCACGTGGCACCCGTGCCGCCGCCGTTGCCGCCACCCCCGCCGCTCCCCGAGCCGCCGAGAGCGGTCAGGACGGCGTCGTACGCGGGCTTCTCGGCGTAGTTGGAGTCGAACAGCAGCGGGGTGCCGCTGCTGCGCCAGGAGTACTTGTCGGTGATGCCCCAGACGGTCATCCCGGTGCACCGGCTCACCGCCAGACACGCCTTGACCACGGTGGCGTAGCTGTTGGCCTGTGCGGTGCCCGAGCCCTCGATGTCGAGCTCGGTGATCTGCACGTCGACCCCGAGGTCGGCGAAGCGCTGCAGGTTCGCCCGGTAGTCGGAGGGAACCGGGGACGCGCTGTTGAAGTGGGACTGGAAGCCCACGCAGTCGATCGGCACGCCGCGGGACTTGAAGTCCTTGACCATGTTGTAGACGGCGTTGCTCTTCGCGTTGACCCCGTCGGTGTTGTAGTCGTTGTAGCAGAGCTTGGCGTCCGGGTCGACGGAGCGGGCGGTGCGGAAGGCCTCCTCGATATAGCCGTCACCGAGCTTGTCCTGGAACGGCGAGCTGCGCCGGGCGCCGCTGGAGCCGTCCTGGAACGCCTCGTTGACCACGTCCCAGGCGTAGATCTTGCCCTTGTAGTGCTGCATGAGCTGGGTGATGTGGTTGTTCATCGCCGTGCGCAGGTCGGCGGCGCCCAGGCCGGAGACCCAGGAGGGCAACTGGGAGTGCCACACCAGCGTGTGCCCGCGGATCTTCATCCCCTTGCTCTGCGCGTGGCTCACGATCTGGTCGGCGGCCGCGAAGGTGAAGGTGTTGCGGGTACTCTCGGTGGCGTCCCACTTCATCTCGTTCTCAGGGGTCACCGCGCTGAACTCCCGGTCGAGCGTGCCGGCGTAGGCGGACTCGCCGAGGTGGCTCGCCGCCACGGCGGTGCCGAAGTAGCGACCCTTGCCGGCCGCGGCCGAGCCCAGGGTGCCGGCGGCTGCCGCGCTGTGCGACAGCGCGGTGAGCGTGGCGGTGGCGAGAAGCGCGGACGTCAACGCCCGTGCCGCCCGTCTGGAGAATGCTTTAGGCATGTCCATGTCATTCCCTTCTCTGAAACTTTCGATCCTGTCAGCGAATGCGACGCGCAGATTACGAACCGGAGCTGACCGCACTGCTCGCGGGCGTCGTGCCGCTGCTCGCGGCGCTGACGCCGACGGCCGCACCCAGTGCGCACGCCGCCTCCCTGACGGAGGTGACCGGGTTCGGCGCCAACCTGAGCAACCTGCGCATGTACGTCTACCGCCCGGACAGCGCGCCGGCCGGCCCGCCGTCCTCGTGGCCGTGCACTACTGCACCGGCTCAGGGCCCGCCTTCTACTCGGGCACCGAGTTCGCCTCCCTGGCCGACCGCTACGGCTTCCTCGTCTCTACCGTTTCTAGAGACTGAGCGGGAGTGAGTCCCGGAGGGGCTCGTGCTCAGCCGGACACTCCGAACGGTGTTGAGTGTCCTGGTCGCCCGCGTTCGCTCCGTGCCCGGTCCCGGCGGGATCGTGTGCGTGGTCAGGGGATGCGGGGGCGGGTTTGCTCGCGCCCTGGGGTGCCGGATCCGGCCTGGGCGGTCCGATGCCCCTGTCCATCGCTCTGGTGGGCAGAGGGCGGTGCCGTCCGTCGCCGGATGCGGTGCCCGAGGGCGCGTCCGCCGATCGCGATGCTCGCCACATCGTGTCGGCGGGTGTCTTGGTCTTGCCTGTGAGGGGTTTCTGTCAGTGCTGGGCGCCCCACTTCGAGGTGTCGGCCGGGTCGGCGGCGACGATGGTGATGCCGAGTTCGGCGGCCGGCGACGGGCCATGATGACCAACGTGCTGCTCGGCGACTAGCCGGATGTCTTCAAGGCCGACGTCGCCTTCATGGGTGTGCCCTTCGGCTGCTTCGGCCACCAGCGACGGCTCCGGCTGGAACAGCGCCTGCGCCGACGGCACTGGAGGCCTCGGCAGGGCGGGGCCTCCACGTCCGTTGCCGGTGCGGCGCCCCGGTCGACGAGGCGTACGTATGCGGCAGGCAGAGGCGGCGCCGCACGCTGCCGGGGCCCGGCCGTGCAGGGCCCTGAACAGCGGCGATGGCGCGTTCGGGTGACGCCGTGCGCGTCTCGCGAGGCGCGCACGGCGAAGGCGGGCTACGGTGAATACCAGGCAGGAGGCCGGAACTCCCGGCAACCGGCAGTGCGTTGGTGGTCCAAGGAAAGACACCCCGCTTCCCGCGGGGAGATGCAGGTGCAAGGCCTGCCCAACGCTCCGAGCGTGCCGCGTCCCCCACCCCGCGACGGGTGGGGGACGCGGCACGTTCCAGTCGGCCGCCGCCGTCAGCCGAGGTTCCCGGTGCGGGCCGCCCGCCACAGGTCCACGCCGCCCTCGGTGGCGTATTTGTCGATCTCGGCCAGTTCCTCGCCGCTGAAGTCCGGCCGCTCCAGCGCGGCCACGTTCTGCTCCAGCTGCTCCACGCGAGAGGCGCCGATGACCAGCGAGGTGACGCGCTCGTCGCGCAGGGCCCAGGCGAGCGCCATCTGGGCGAGCGTCTGCCCGCGCCGGGCGGCGATGTCGTTGAGCGCGCGCAGCCGGTGGAGCATGTCCCCCGAAAGCCATGCGGCGTCGAACGAGGTGCCCCGCGCCGCCCGCGAGTCCTGGGGGACGCCATCCAGGTAGCGCCCGGTCAGCAGGCCCTGGGCCAGGGCCGTGAAGCCGATGACCCCGAAGCCCTCCTCCTGCGCGGCGTCCAGCAGGCCCTCGGTCTCGATCCAGCGGTTGACCATGCTGTACGACGGCTGGTGGATCAGCAGCGGGGTGCCCAGGTCACGGAGGATGGCGGCGGCCTGCCGGGTCCGCTCGGCGTCGTAGGAGGAGATGCCGACGTACAGAGCCTTGCCCTGGCGGACGGCGGTGTCCAGGGCGCCCATCGTCTCCTCCAGCGGCGTGCTCGCGTCGAGCCGGTGGGAGTAGAAGATGTCGACGTAGTCGAGCCCCATCCGGTGCAGCGACTGGTCGAGCGAGGCGAGCAGGTACTTGCGGGAGCCGCCGCCCTGGCCGTAGGGGCCGGGCCACATGTCCCAGCCCGCCTTGGTGGAGATGACCAGTTCGTCCCGGTACGGCGCGAGGTCCTGCCTCATCAGCCGCCCGAAGTTGATCTCCGCGGAGCCGTACGGGGGCCCGTAGTTGTTCGCCAGGTCGTGGTGGGTGATGCCGAGGTCGAAGGCGCGCAGCGCGATCTCGCGCTGGGTCTCGAACGGCCGGTCGTCGCCGAAGTTGTGCCAGTAGCCCAGGGACAGGACGGGCAGGTCGAGTCCCGAGCGTCCCGTGCGCCGGTAGCGCATGGTGCCGTCGTAGCGCGCGGGGTCCGCGACGTAGGTCATCGAGTGTTCTCCGGGTGGTGCAGTCAGGGCTGTCCCGCCGGGGTCGGCGGGACAGCCCCACCCTACGAGCCCGGCCGGGAACTTCTGGGCACCGGTTCCCCCGGCTCCCCAGTTGTCCCCCGACTCAACGGCTCGCGCTGCCTTTTCACCCCTTTGTCTCCTTTGCGAACAATCCGTTCGGCCAATTAGTCAATACACAGTCAAAAATAGGCCCAACTTTCCTGACCGGCTGTTCACTTCCGCGTCATCATGGCTCCGCCACCGTGCCGCTCGACCGCCTGGCGGAGCATCCCAGGCCGTACGCCGCAAAGACGATCCTGCCCGGAAGGTGAAGCCGCATGGCCAGCAGGGGAAGACGAGCAACGATACGAAGCCTCGGGGTGCTGGCCGGCGCCGCGGCGCTCACCGTGCTGGGCGGCAACGCCCCCGGCTGGGCCGCCGCGCCCACCGGACAACACAACCACGGATCAACGGCCACGCCGATCGAGCACGTGGTCGTGCTCTTCGACGAGAACATCTCCTTCGACCACTACTTCGCCACCTACCCCAGGGCCGCCAACACCGACGGCACGAAGTTCACCGCGTCGAAGAAGACCCCGAAGCACATCGACACCCTGGCGAACGCGGGGCTGCTGACGAAGAACCCCAATCAGTACGCTCCCAAGCGGCTCACCCCGTCCCAGGCGATGACCTGCGACCAGAACCACAACTACGGGGCCGAGCAGTACGCGGCGAACGGCGGCAAGGCCGACCGGTACGTCCAGAACACCGAGGTCGACAAGTGCTCCGGCGGCCTGTTCGGCGAACCCGGCCTGGTGATGGACTACTACGACGGCAACACCGTCACCGCGATGTGGAACTACGCCCAGCACTACGCCCTCAGCGACCGTTCCTTCAGCTCCAACTACGGCCCGTCCACCCCCGGCGCCATCAACCTGATCTCCGGTCAGACGCACGGGATCATCTCTGTCGACCCCGCCTCCGGCAGCGAGAACCCCAAGCAGACCTCCACGCCCGACCCCTACACCGTCAAGTCGCCCGACGCGGACGGTGTGGGCACGATGATCAACGACCCGGACCCGGCCTTCGACGACTGCTCCGGGAAGAACCACACCAGCAGCAACGCCCTCGGGGTGATGAAGGGCCGCAACATCGGCGACCTGCTCAACGGCCGGCACGTCAGCTGGGGCTGGTTCCAGGGCGGCTTCCGCCCCTCCGCAGCGTGGAGCGGCAAGCAGGGCGAGTACGCCCGGTGCGACACCGCCCACGCCAACGTCGGCGGCGCCCAGGTCGTCGACTACAGCCCGCATCACAACCCGTTCGCCTACTACAAGTCGACGTCCAACCCGCACCACCTGCCGCCCAAGGACGTCGCCGAGATCGGCCACGACGGCCAGGCCAACCACAACTACGACCTGACCGACTTCGACGCCGCCCTGAAGGCGGGCAAGCTGCCGTCCGTCAGCTTCGTCAAGGCGGCCTCCTACCAGGACGGCCATGCCGGATACTCCGACCCGATCGACGAGCAGCACTTCCTGGTCGATCAGATCAACGCGATCCAGAGCTCGCCGCAGTGGAGGTCCACCGCCGTCGTCATCGCCTACGACGACTCCGACGGCTGGTACGACCACGCCTACGTCGCGCCGCGCAACGGCTCCGCCGACACCGCCCTCGGCTCCAACGGCCTGGCCACCGACAGCCCCGCCTGCCAGGCCGGGCCCAAGGCGTCCGGCGGCTACGCCGACCGCTGCGGCCCGGGCACCCGCCAGCCCCTGCTGGTCGTCTCGCCGTACAGCAAGGTCAACAAGGTCGACCACACCCTGACCGACCAGGCGTCGATCACCCGCTTCATCGAGGACAACTGGCACACCGGCCGCATCGGCGACCACTCCTTCGACGCCACCGCCGGCTCCATGGAGGGAATGTTCGACTTCCGCCACCCGAACAACAAGCAGCTGCTGCTGAACACGGACGGCTCGGTGAAGTGCGTCGGTCCGATCCGTGACGTGGCGCCGGTCGCCACCACCATCACTCCCGGCCCGGCCATGCAGAACGCGGCCGCGGCCGCCGAGGCCACCTCCTTCCCGGCCGTGCCGGTCGGCATCGCCGCCGGCGCCCTGCTCGCCGTCGGTGCCACGGGAACGTACCTCTCCCGGCGGCGCCGGGACCGGAGCGCCGGCTGAGGTCGGGCACAGACAGGGGTCGCGCCGTCGGTGACGGGGCGGCCCCTGCTGTGTGCGGCATCCGTCCGGGCGCGGTCAGGGCCGGATCGGCAGTGTCGCGCAGTTGGCCGGGGTCGGCTTGCCGGCGAGGCGGTCGGTCAGCCAGGAGACCGCCGCGCCCTGGTCGGCGAGCAGCGGGCCGAAGTGGTTGAGCAGGGGGCTGATGACGTTCGGCAGGACGACCGGCTCGTAGGTGACGTCGGCGCCCTTGCGGCACCAGTCGACGGCGAGTTGCCGGGCCTGGGCGTGCGGAACGAGGTTGTCGCTGGTGCCGGTGGCCAGCCGTACCGGACCGGCCGGCTTGAGCCTGCCGATGCGCTGGGTGTCGAGAAAGTCCTGGAGGGCGGGGGTGGAGCGGATGATGTCGCTGATGGACCGGCCGTCGGTCGTCCACCTGGTGCTCTTGGTGTAGGCGTAGTGGAGGATGGCGTCGCCCACGCACATGGTCGACAGATCGTCCAGGGCGGCCTTGCCGGCGGCGTCGAGGTGTGCGTCGGCGATCGGCCTGAGCTCCGGGTCGGTCTGGAGGAAGCCGTTGAGGGACCAGCCCAGGGCGCCGGCCAGTTCGCTGCCGTCGATGGCCTCGGTGACGGCGGTCAGGTCGGCGGGCGGCGCACCGGCGTAGGTGCCCGCGAGGGGCACGTCGGGGGCGTAGGCGGGCTGGAGTTCGGCGGCGGCCGCGGTGGCGCCGCCGCCCTGGCTGTAGCCGAACAGCCCGACGCGCGAGGCGGGGGTGATCGACGACCCCCGCACGGCGCGGGCGGCGCGGGCCGCGTCCAGGACGGCGTGGGCCTCGTCGACCCGGTCGACGTAGGTGTGCAGCCGGTCCGTGGCACCCAGGCCGACGTAGTCGGTGACCACGACAGCGGTGCCCTCGGCCAGCAGCCGGTAGATCGACAGGTCCTCGTAACCGACCGACATCGTCCGGCCGTTGAAGGTGAACGGGTGCTCCAGGCCCATGGAGGCCGCGCACTGGTCGCCCTGGCCCATGGTGCCCGGTGCGACGACGACCAGGGGGCGCGGTCCGCTGCCCCGCGGGCGTGCCGTCGGTTCCACGTAGGCGCCGGTGACGGCGACCGGCCTGCCGTTCGCGTCGGTCGACTTGTACATCAGCCGGGTGGCCCGGCCCGGCAGTGGGCCGCCCGGGCCGGGCAGGCTGAGGGCGAGCGGCAGCGGTTCGCTGCGGATCAGGCTGCCGTTGGCCTCCGGCAGTCCGGTGGGCGGTGTGTAGAACGCCGGGATCGTGACGCCACGGGACACCACGGGTTCGGACTCCGTGGCCGCGGTGGCCGCGGTGGCGGACAGTGCCTGGACGCCGAGGCAAGAGGCAGCGGTGACCGCTGCGGCGAGCAGATGTCTGCGCGCGGGCATGGGGAACCTCCTGGGATGCGGCCGAGCAGGAGAGACTGCCTCGCGCCGGGGTGGCGGCCGGCGGCCGGTCCGGGCGCGAGGGCAGGTGGGCGTGAGGCGGCACGGTCGTCCGCCGGCTTCCTCACGCGGTGGGGAGTGGGTCGACGCGACCGTACCCACCAGGTGTTACCGCCGGTACCGGCCGGTAGGTTACGGTTCAGTAATTTGACTCAGCGTCTAATAAGCGGACCGTTTCCGTTACGGGAGGTCAGGGCGGCCCGTGTGCCCGCCGCTCACCAGGCCATCTCGTCGAGCAGCATCGCCGCGTCCGGTTCCGACACCCGGTCCAGGCACTGCTCCGCCCAGATCACCTTGCCGTGCGCCACATAGCGGGTGCCCCACCGGTCCGCGAACTGGGAGACCAGGAACAGCCCGCGGCCGCCCTCGTCGGTGGTGGCCGCGCGCCGCAGCCGGGGAGAGGTGTTGCTGCCGTCCGACACCTCGCAGACCAGGGTGCGGCCCAGGAGCATTCTGACCCGCACCGGCGGCGCGCCGTAGCGGATGGCGTTGGTGAGCAGTTCGCTGAGGATCAGTTCCGTGGCGAACGACACCTCCTCCAGCTCCCAGTCCACCAGCCTGCGGCTCACCTCCGTCCGGACCCGGGAGACCGCGCTGGCGTCGAACGGCACGTCCCACAGGGCCACCCGGGACGGGTCCAGCAGCCGGGTCCGGGCGACGAGCAGGGCGACATCGTCACTCGGGTGGTCCGGCAGCATCGTCTCCATCAGGGCCCGGCACGTCTCCTCCGGCGACTGGTCCGGATGCGCGACGGCCGCGCCGAGCATGCGCAGCCCCTCGTCGATGTCCCGCCTGCGGTCCTCGATCAGGCCGTCCGTGAACAGCACCAGCCGGCTGCCCTCGGGCAGGTCCAGCTCGCCCGCCTCGAACGGATGCCCGCCGACCCCCAGCGGGGGCGACAGCGGCAGGTCCGGGAAGGTCACCCGGCCCCCGGGGTCCACCACGGCCGGTGCGACATGCCCGGCGCGGGAGACGGTGCAGCGCCCGCCCACGGGGTCGTAGACGGCGCACAGGCAGGTCGCCCCGGTGACCCGCGACCCCTCGCCGTCGGCCGTCTCCGCCTGGATGTCCAGGTGCGTCACCATCTCGTCGAGATGGCCCAGCAGCTCCTCCGGGGGCAGGTCCAGTGAGGAGAAGTTCAGCACGGCGGTCCGCAGCCGGCCCATCGTCACGGCCGCGTGCAGGCCGTGGCCCACCACGTCCCCGACCACGAGCGCCACCCGGAAACCGGGGAGGGGGATGACGTCGAACCAGTCGCCGCCCACGCCCGACTGCGCCGGCAGATAGCGCCAGGCCACCTCCAGCGCGTCCTGCTCCGGAAGGTCCCGCGGCAGCAGACTGCGCTGCAGGGTCACGGCCATCGCGTGCTCACGGGAGTAGCGGCGCGCGTTGTCGATCGCGACGGCCGCCCGGGCCACCAGTTCCTCGGCGACCGCGACGTCCTCGTCGTCGAACCGGGCCGACCCCGGACCCCGCCAGAAGTTGACCATGCCCAGCACCACGCCCCGCGCCCGCAACGGCACCGTGATCAGCGAATGGATGCCGGAAACCAGCACCCGGCGCGCGCCCTCCGGGTCCTGCGCCCGCCAGTCCTCGGCGGTCTTCAGGTCCGGCACCAGCACGGCCTTGCCGCGCCGCAGCGCCGCCACCATCGGCGTGTCCGCCACCACGAACCGGATCGAATCCCCCACCGGCTGCAGCGGATCGCCCGAAGCCAACCCGTGGAGCGCGGTGCGGCGCATCCGGTTCACGGCGCCCGTGGGCTCCTCGCCGTGCAGCACGGCGTCCAGGAGCTCCACGGTGACGACGTCCGCCATCCGCGGGACCGCCACCTCGGCGAGCTCCTGCGCGGTGCGCCGTACGTCCAGCGTCCCGCCGATCCGCACCCCGGCCTCGTACAGGAGCGTCAGCCGTCCCCGTGCCACCTCCGCCCGGCCGGACAGGGCCTGCAGCTCGGTGGTGTCCCGGAAGCTGGCCACGAGGCCCTGCGCGCCGCCGTACGGCGCGGTGCGCCGGGTGTTGACCGCCAGCAGCCGTTCGCCGGCCGGGCACACCTCGTCGGAGGCGATCTCGTCCGACACCAGCAGCCGCGTCATCCCCTCGCCCAGCCCCAGCTCCGTGACGTGCCGCTGGTCGGCGTCCGGCGGCAGGTCCAGCAGCCGGTGGGCCTCGTCGTTGGCGAGCAGCAGCCGGCCGTCGGCGTCCACGATCAGCACACCCTCGCGCACCGCGTGCAGCACCGCGTCGTGGTGCTCGTACATCCGCGTCATCTCGGCCGGGCCGAGTCCGTGGGTCTGGCGGCGCAGCCGCCGGCTGACGAGGGCGGTGCCCGCGGTCGCGAGCGCCAGGGCCAGCGCGGCCGAACCGACCACCATGGGCACCTGCTGGTCCAGCATGTGCCCCAGGTTCCCGATCTCGATCCCCGCCGTGACCACACCGACCACGCGCCGGCTCCCGTCCAGGACGGGCACCACCGCGCGCACGGCGTCGGACGGCTTGCCGTGGAAGGTGTCGGTGAACGTCTCGCCCGCCAGGGCTCGTCCGTAACCCTGCGCCTTGGTGCCGATCAGCTTCGGCTGCGTGTCGGCGAGTCGCACCCCCTGCGGGTTCAGCACGGAGATGAAGTCGATGCTCGACCCGGCCTGCGCCTCCATCATCGAGGGCTGCAACACCCTCGTCGGATCGGGCGACTGGAGCGCGAGCGCCGTGCCGGGCGCGTGCGCGAACGCCTCCGCGGCGGCCAGCGACCGCTCCCTGGCGCTGTTCTCGGCGTCGTACCGCCCCTGGAGCACCAGCGCGGCGGCCGCCGCCGCGACCAGCACCAGGACCACGATGACCTGCAGCAGGAACACCTGCGCCGCGAGGGTGCCGAGGCTTCGGGACGACAAGAGGCGGCGTCCGGGGAAACGCCGCGACATCTGGCGGCGGGACGAATCAGCGGACCGCCGGCCGCCCGGCGATGATGCCGTTTCGGACCGGGACCGGCGGAAACGTCCGATCATGTTCCCAGTTCTAGCACCGCGCTTCCCCGACGGGCGAGCCGGGCAGCTGCTGCTCCGCCCAGATCGTCTTGCCCGAGTTCGTGTACCGGGTGCCCCAGCGCAGAGCGACCTGGGCGACCAGGAACAGGCCCCGTCCGCCCTCGTCCGTGCCGAGCGCCCGCCGAAGGCGCGGGGAGGTGTTGCTGGCGTCGGAGACCTCGCAGATCAGGGTGCGCTCATGGATGAGCCGCAGACCGATCGGACCGAAGGCGTGCCTGATGGCGTTGGTGAGCAGCTCGCTGACGATCAGCTCCGTGGTGAAGGCCATCTCCTCCAGCCCCCACCGCGACAGCTGCTCGGTGACGTTCTCCCGGGCCACATGCACCGCAGACGGGTCGGCCGGCACCTCCCAGGAGGCCACGCGGTCGCAGCTGAGCACATGGGTGCGGGCGATGAGGAAGGCCACGTCGTCGCGCGGCCGGTCCGGCAGCAGGGTGCGGACCATGATGTCGCAGATCTCCTCCAGGGGCCGGTCAGGGTGGGCGAGCGTGAAGCACAGGCGCTCCATCCCGACGTCCACATCCCGGTCCGACGCCTCGATCAGCCCATCGGTGTAGAGGGCGATGACGCTGCCCTCCTCCACCGGCACCTCGGCCGACTCGAACGGCAGGCCGCCCAGCCCGAGCGGTGGCCCCGCGGGGATGTCGGGAAACTCCACGGGCTCGTTCAGATGGGCGATCGCCGGGCTGGGGTGCCCGGCGCGGGCCACGGCGATCTTGCGGGCGATCGGATCGTAGACGGCGTACACACAGGTCGCGCCGATCACCGTCGGCCCGTCGGCGGCCGCCTCCGCCTCGTCGGACAGACGTACGACCAGGTCGTCGACGCGCGCCAGCAGCTCGTCCGGAGGCAGATCCAGATCGGCCAGGGTCTGCACGGCGGCCCGCAGCCGGCCCATGCTGGCCGCCGCATGGAGCCCGTGGCCGACGACGTCGCCCACCACGAGCGCGACCCTGGCACCGGAGAGCGGGATGACATCGAACCAGTCCCCGCCCACCCCGGCCTCGGCGTCGGCCGGAAGATAGCGGTGGGCGACCTCCACGGCGCTGTGCTCGGGCAGTGTGGGCGGCAGCAGGCTGGTCTGGAGGGTGAGCGCCGCCTGGTGCTCGCGGGCGAAGCGCCGGGCGTTGTCCACACAGACGGCGGCCCGTGCCACCAGGTCCTCGACCAGGAGCAGATCGTCCCCCTCGAACGGATCGGGATTCTTCCAGCGCAGCAGCGTGACCACGCCCATCGTGGTGCCGCGGGCCCGCAGCGGGACGACCAGATGCGTGTGCACACCGAGCCCGAGCATCTTCTCCCAGCGCTGGACGTCGTGGGCGAGCCAGGGCGTCCAGGTGCCGACGATCTCGCACAGGGGCTTCCCGGTGGCCAGGCACCGCATCTGAGGAGAGCAGTCCGGGTACCGGGTGGGCTCGCCGACCCTGACGATCACCTCCGGCTGGTCGTCCTTGATCGACAGATGGACCGCGCGACGCAGCGTGGTGGGGTCGTACGACGGTCCGGTGGCCGGGTCCTTCGTCGCGTGGACGGCGTCCAGCAGGTCGATGGCCACGAAGTCGGCGACCGGCGGGACGAGGACCTCCGCCAGCTCCTGCACCGTTCGGTCGAGATCCAGAGTGGTCCCGATGTGCTCGGCCGCCGCGTTCAGCACCGCCAGCCGCTCCCGTGCCGGATCCTGCCCGGTCAGGTCGAGGGCGGCGTAGCAGATGCCGAGTGTCCGGCCCGAGCCGTCCCGCAGCGGGAAGAAGGAATGCAGCCTGGAGCGGCCCTGACCCCGCCGGTCCGGCGTCGCCCGGCGGGGCGGGGTGTGTTCGAGGGTCACCTGGCACTGTCCGGAGATCAGCACCTGTCTGGCCTGCCGGGTCACCACGGACGATTCCCTCGCCACGTCGACCAGAGCACGGACCGTGCTCTCCTCGTCGGTGCGCTCTTCGGCCTTCGCGGCCCCGGCTTTTCCGGCGCGTTCCCCGGTCCTAGGGTCTGTGGCGGGTCCGGCGGCACCGTCTTCCATACCGGCGAGCGCACGGTTCATCCACCGGTAGCGCAGCTGTGTGTCCAGTACCGCGACCCCGAGCGGCGACTGTTCCAGCAGTCCGCGCGCCACCGCCTCGTACATCTCGTACCTGCGCCGCCTAGTCGCCTCGCATCCGAGGACGAGCCAGTCGCAGGACCCGCTCGCGGCGCTCAGCGGGCACAGCCGCACGGCCAGCCGCACGGCATGGCCCGCGCGGTGGCGGGCGGTGATCACACCGGCCCAGCCACGGTCGATCCCCCGGAGGAAGACCGGTACGGCGGCGGGGTCGCCGACCGCCAGCAGCAGGCCCGCGGGACGTCGCAGCACGTCGGGGGCCGCGTGACCGAGAAGCTCCTCGGCCCCTCGGCTCCAGTGGACGATCAGCCCCTCGGCGTCGACCATCGCCACGGCCGTGGTGGTGATGTCGAACGGATCGCTCGGACCCGCACTGCTCGCCGCGCCGCTGACGCCCATGCCTTCATCCCCATCCACGGGCAGGACCCCCACGCCATATTTTCCCATCGGGGGCCGTCTCACGCCGCCCGGAACGGCCGGGTGCCGGACCGGGACAGTACGAAGGCACCCGGAGCGACGCCTTCGTGGCACGGGAGCGGACGTGTCGGTGGCGCGGGAGCAGAGGCGTGTGGGCGCCGGAGCGGAGAGTCTTCCCGGCGGGAACGGCCCTCCTACGCCTGCCGCCCCAGCGAGGCCAGCGCCTCGTCCGTGAGCCGGTAGACCGTCCACTCGTCCTGCGGGCGGGCGCCCAGCGCCTCGTAGAAGCCGATCGCCGGGCGGTTCCAGTTCAGGACCGACCACTCCAGACGCTCGTAGCCGCGCGCCACGCAGATGCGGGCCAGCTCCGTCAGCAGGGCCCGGCCGTGGCCGCCGCCGCGGGCCTCGGGGCGGACGTACAGGTCCTCCAGGTAGATGCCGTGCACACCGCGCCAGGTGGAGAAGTTGAGGAACCACAGTGCGAAGCCCACGACCTCGCCGTCCGCGCCCTCGGCGACATGCGCGTAGGCCGCCGGGCGCTCGCCGAACAGCGCCTCGGTGAGCTGCTCCGGCGTCGCCCGCGCCTCGTCGGGCGCCTTCTCGTACTCGGCGAGTTCGCGGATCAGGGCGTGGATGACGGGAACGTCTGCGAGGGTCGCGGCGCGGATCATGCGCGCAGTCTCACACACGGTGTTCGACGGGCACCGGCCGGGTCCCCGGCCGCCCACCGGGGTGGGTCCGCAGCGGCCGTACAACCCCTGAGCCGGTGGGGGTGTCTTCGTTACCGAACGGGCAGAACCGGACGTTCTCCGGCAATCCGACCGCACTTCCAGGGGGAAGAAAGATGAGCGTGACGCACAGTCTCACCCGCCGTGGCCCCGCCGCGGCTCTCGCACTCGTGACGGCGACCGTCCTCGGGGCCGGCGCCGCCGGCGCCTCGAGCGCGGCCCCGGCCGCCGCGCCGCGGACGCGGCAGATCGCCACCTCGGTCCTCGGCGGCGACTACAGGTTCAGCCTGACCGCGGTGCGTTCCACCGGCGACGAGTACGCCGCCTCCGTGCGCCTGAAGGTGTACACGCGCACCAGCGGCGGCGCCTGGAAGGAGACGGACCGCGCGACGGTGGGCGCCGTGGACGGCTGGTTCTGGTATCCGCTCACCGGCAAGGGCGCCGTCTGCCGGTTCTCGACCTCCGCCGCCGAACCCGCGCCGATCGAGGTGAGCCTGCTGGTCACCCCGTCCATCGGCTGCTCCGCGCCACAGCGCTTCGTGGTCGAGCGGGGCAGGATCCACGCCGACTGAGCCCGTGACGTGCTCCGCCGGG
>NZ_MUBM01000246.1:20255-28104 GCF_002154505.1 Streptomyces carpinensis
CGCCGGGATCAGACCGCCGGCGCCGGGTAGGTCGGGTACTCGACCCCGGAGACGTACTGGACGACTCGGATGACCTGGCAGGAGTAGCCGAACTCGTTGTCGTACCACAGGTAGAGGATGGCGTTGTCGCCCTCGACCTTGGTGGCGCCGGCGTCGACGATCGAGGCGTGGCGCGAGCCGATGAAGTCGCTGGAGACCGCGTCGGGAGCGCTGATGAAGTCGATCTGGCGCTTGAGCGGCGAGGTCAGCGAGACGTTGCGGAGGTAGTCGAGGACCTCCTCGCGGGTGGTCTCGCGGGCCAGCTGCAGGTTGAGGATGGCGATCGAGACGTCCGGCACCGGGACACGGATCGAGCTGCCGGTGATCCTCGCCTTGAGGTCGGGCAGCGCCTTGGCGACGGCGGAGGCGGCGCCGGTCTCGGTGATGACCATGTTGAGAGGCGCGGACCGGCCACGGCGCTCGGACTTGTGGTAGTTGTCCAGCAGGTTCTGGTCGTTGGTGAACGAGTGGACCGTCTCCACGTGGCCGCGCAGGACGCCGTACTCGTCGTCCATGGCCTTCAGCGGCGGGACGATCGCGTTGGTGGTGCAGGAGGCGCAGGACAGGATCTGCTCGTCCGGCTTGATGGTGTCGTGGTTGACGCCGTGCACGATGTTCGGGACGTCGCCCTTGCCCGGCGCGGTCAGGACGACCTTGTCGATGCCGGGGCGCAGGTGCTTGGACAGGCCCTCGCGGTCACGCCACTTGCCGGTGTTGTCGATGAGGATGGCGTCCTTGATGCCGTACGCCGTGTAGTCCAGCTGCGTCGGGTCGTCGGCGTAGATGACCTTGATCTCGTTGCCGTTGGCGACGATCATGCTGTTGGCCTCGTCGACGGTGATCGTGCCCTGGAACTGGCCGTGGATGGAGTCGCGGCGCAGCAGCGAGGCGCGCTTGACGATGTCCTGCTGGCCGCCCCCGCGCACGACGATGGCGCGCAGTCGCAGACCGTTGCCGGACCCGGCCTTCTCGATGAGCAGGCGGGCGACGAGGCGGCCGATGCGGCCGAAGCCGTAGAGGACGACGTCGCGTCCCTCGCGGCGCTCGATCTTGCCCTCGCCCGTGGCGCCGGCGACGGCGTCGGCGGTGAACCGCTCCACCGACAGGCCGCGGTCGTCACTCCGGTACGTCGCGGCCAGCATGCCGATGTCGATCTGCGACGGCCCGAGGTCCAGCGTGGTGAGGGCCTGGAGGAACGGCAGCGTCTCGGTGACCGAGAGCTCCTCACCGGCGATCTGACGGGCGAACCGGTGGGTCTTGAGGATGCTCACCACCGACTTGTTCACCAGGGAGCGGCTGTGCAGCAGGACGGTGACGTCCCGTTCCCGGTGCAGCTTCCCGATCATCGGGATCATCGACTCCGCGATCTCCTCGCGGTTCTTCCAGTTGGTGAACGAGTCGTCGTTGACAGTCACAGATCTATCTTTCGAGCTAGGAGGCGCTCATATGCTAACCCCATGACTTGTTGATCACCCAAACGGTGGTCGCGGAGGTTCGCGTCGGGTGCTGTGCCGTGTGCGCAAAACGGGCCGGACCGGTCATCGGTGTCCGAGGTTTGTCACCCGTGTCCACCGTGCGTTAAAGAAGACGCCAGCGACCGATCAAGATGTGGGGGAGGGGCCGTGGCGCGGCCAGAGGTGCCCGAGGAGTATCTGGAGGGCTACACCCGGATCCTGGCCGATGTCTGCGCCACCGGCCGCCGGCTGACCCGGGACGAGCTGGAGTCCCTGCGGGTACAGGGGGAACGGGCGGCGGAGGCCGGACACGGACTGCGCACCCTCGTCCGCCGCCACCTCGCCGAGGCCCGGGCGTTCTCGCCCGCGCTGGCCACCGCCGGGATCGACCGGGTCCTCGCCGCCGTCGAACAGGCCGTCGACGCCTTCGCCGAGGGCCACGAGCGCGCGCAGCGGCTGGCCATGCGCCAGGAGGAGGCCGACCGCCGGGAGTTCATCGACGACCTCCTCTACGGCCGCAGCGACCTCGGGCGGCTGGCCGAACGCGCCGAACGTTACGGGCTGCTCTTCTCCCGCGCCCACGCGGTGGCCGTCGCCCAGGGCCGGCAGCCCGTCGACGACACCCACCCCGCCACCCGGCACGTCGAGACAGCCCTGCTCGGCCGCTTCGGTGAGCGCCGCATCCTGCTCACCACCAAGGACGGGCGGCTCGTCTGCGTCGCCCCCGGCGACCAGGACGACGTCCTCGCGTTCTTCACCAAGCACGCCCACGCGGCCACCGACGGAGGCCGGGTCGCCATCGGACGCCCCCATCCGGGCGCAGGGGGAGTGGTCCACTCCTACGAGGAGGCCCTCAACGCCCTCGAACTCGCCGACAGCCTCGGCCTGCCGGAGCCGGTGCTGCGCGCCGCGGACCTCCTCGTCTACCCGGTCCTGACCCGTGACCGGCAGGCGATGGCCGACCTCGTCCGCGACACCCTGGGCCCGCTGCGGAGCGCGCGGGGCGGCGCCAAGCCGCTCCTGGACACGCTCACCGCGTACTTCGACGCCGGCTGCACGGCGGCGGAGGCGGCGCGCCGCCTCAGTCTCAGCGTGCGCGCCTTCACCTACCGTCTGGAACGCATCCACAAGCTGACCGGCGCCGACCCGGCGGACCCGGTGCACCGGTACACCCTGCAGACGGCGGTCATCGGCGCACGTCTTCTCGGCTGGCCCGACCACGACGTCTGACCCGTCCGGCACGGTGGGCCCGCGCCGACCCGTCCGGCACGGTGGGCCCGCGCCGTTCACCCCACTGCACCAGCACGAGGAGCGGTCCGGGGAGTCCCGTGTTTGCCTGGTTCAGGGAACGGACAACCCTGCCCGGGAAAGGTGCGATGGACGCCATCGAGTTGTTGAAGCACGACCACCGCATGGTCGAGCAACTGTTCCGCGACTACCACGCCGCGGCCTCCGCGACCCAGCGGCGCGGAGTGGTCGAGCTGACGATCCGCGAGCTGTCCAAGCACGCGGCGCTCGAGGAGATGATGGTCTACCCGATGGCCAAGAAGGTCATCCCCGACGGTGCGCAGCGGATCGACGAGCACCTGAGCGAGCACATGGCCGTCAAGAAGCTGCTTGCGGCCCTCGACAAGCTGCCCTCCGGCGACGAACGCGAGAGCGACCTCATGACCCGGCTCCGACAGGAGGTCGAGGAGCATGTGCGCGAGGAGGAGGGCGAACTCCTGCCCGAGCTGCGCGCACGCGTCTCCCAGCGGGACCTCGACGAGCTGGGCCGGCGCCTCGGCCAGGCCAAGCAGATGGCGCCGACCCGGCCCCACCCGAACGCGCCGGTCCACCCCCCGGCGCTGACCGTGGTCGGTCCCCTGGCGGCCGCCTACGACCGAATCCGCGACCGTCTCCAGGGGAGGCCCAGCACATGACCGTCGACAGCGGCACCACTCTCGTCGACCGGGAGCCCGAGGGCGCGCACGAACGGGCCGGCTTCGACGAGATCCACATCCTCTGGATCTCCGAGGGCATGAGCTGCGACGGCGACACCGTCTCCGTGACCGCCTCGGACCAGCCCGCGATCGAGGACATCGTGCTCGGGCTCGTCCCCGGGCTGCCGAAGGTGCACCTCTACAACAAGGTGCTCTCGCCGAGCCTGGGAGGCGAGGACTTCCTCGCCCCCTTCCGGGCGGCGGCGCGCGGCGAACTCGAGCCGTTCATCCTCGTCATCGAGGGCTCGATCCCCAACCAGAACATCATCGAGGGCGGTGGCTACTGGACCTCCTTCGGCAACGACCCGGAGACGGGAGAGCCACTCACCCTCAACTGGTGGATCGACCATCTCGCGCCCAAGGCGTGGGCGGTCGTGGCGGCCGGCACCTGCGCGGCGTACGGCGGTATCCACGCGATGGCCGGCAACCCGACCGGTTCCATGGGCCTCGCCGACTACCTGGGCTGGGACTTCAAGTCGCGGGGTGCCCTGCCCGTCGTCAACGTGCCCGGCTGTCCGGTCCAGCCCGAGAACTTCATGGAGACCCTGACCTGGGTGCTCTACCACGCCGCGGGCTCGGCGCCGCCCCCGCCGCTGGACCACATGCTCCGCCCGCAGTGGCTGTTCGGGAAGACGGTCCACGAGGGCTGCGACCGGGCCGCCTACTACGAGCAGGGCGACTTCGCCAGGGACTACAACTCGCCCAAGTGCCAGGTGAAGGTGGGCTGCTGGGGGCCGGTGGTCAACTGCAACGTGCCCAAGCGCGGCTGGATGGCCGGCATCGGGGGCTGCCCGAACGTCGGCGGCATCTGCATCGGCTGCACGATGCCCGCCTTCCCCGACGCCTTCATGCCCTTCATGGACGAACCCACGGGCGGCAGCCTGTCCTCCGTCCTCATCAAGCCCTACGGCGCCTTCATCCGGCGGATGCGCGGCATCACCAGCATGGCGGTCAACAAGGAACCCAAGTGGCGCCACAACCAGGACGCGCTGACCAGCGGCTACGACCCGTACTGGCGAGCCTGACACAGCAACGAGCCCGAGGAGCCGATCATGGGCAGGATCAGAGTGGGCAGGCCCGACGTGAAGCCCGACACCCCGAGACACGTGCGCGGGCTGCACCAGGGCAACGCCGGTCCCTACGACCGGCAGCAGGGGCACCACGAGGACGGCACCGCCGACGCCCGGCGGTCGACCGGCATCCACTGGAAGAAGCACAACGCGATCATGAAGATCATGCCGAACATCTCGCCCGGGTGAGGGGCCGCCGGGAACGGATGCGGACGGACAGCAGCAGCCCAGGGAAGGAACGGCAATGACAGGCAAACAGGTGCTGATCGCGGAGGCCGTGGTGGTCGGCGGGCTGGCGCTCGCCCTGCTGGTCAAGGAGCTGCCCGGGGCCTTGCGCGAGGTCAGGATCTGGCGGATGGTCGGTTTCGGCGCCGGCTCACGGCGCCCGCGCTGACCCGGCTCGGGACAGCACGGGGTACCTGAGCCGGACGCGGAGCAGCGACAGGGCGACCGTCACCGCCGTCGCGACCGGCCCGTACCTGGCACGGGCGACAGCGGATGCGGGCCGGGTTCGGTGCGCATGGCGTCGAGGACGCGCACCGGCGGGGGACCTCGCCAGGCGGCCCGGACGTCGGCGACGCACCCGAACGTGAAGCCGCTCCGGCACGAGGGGGCCCGGAACCAGGAGGAGCCACACATGGGCCGGAGCAGACGCACGGCGCGCGGAACGGGTGGCCGTACAGACGGCGTCCGGCCGGGCCCCTCTCCTCGAATACCCGACGGGGCGGATCAGTCGCCGCCGGTGGCCGGGAACGCGCCCCGGCTGCGGAGACCGCGGACGCGCATGACCGCTGCCGCCCCCGTGTCGGTGCTGACGGTGAGCTTCCTGGTCTCGCTCGGCCTGGTGGTGTGCACGGCCGTCACCCTGCCGCCCGTGTGGATCCTGCTCGCCCTCCTCGGCCGCGACCCGTGGCCGCCCCCGGGCTGGGCACTCGCCCTGGCCGCCTGCACGGTCGCGCCGATCACCGCGTTCGCGACACTGTGCAGCTTCCTCTGCAACCTCTCGTGCCGCTGCGTCGGAGGCGTCGAACTGACCCTGGCCGAGGACGCCCGGGCCACGGCGGCACCGGATGCGGATGAGCAGGCGTTGCCACCGGAACCGGCGGAGCAAGCGGCACCGTCCGGTCCGTGACCGCCATCACCCGTGCGCGTCGGAGCCCGCCTCCGGTTCAGGACCGCTGCCGGGCGGGCCGCTGGGGGCCCGGACCCGGTCCGCCGCCCTCGTCGGGCGACGTGTCCCAGGCGCCGGAGGCCGCGGCACCCGCCAGTCCTATGCTGCCAGCGCCGATGAGCACGACGCCGATCACTTCGGGCAGCACCTTGACCCCGAGCCCGATGTACTCCTCGAACAGCGCCCATCCCAGTGCCACGCTGGTCACGGCGTCTCCGAGCGTGAGCGCCGGCTGCGACGCGGTGAGGCTGCCGGCGCGGAACGCGCTCTGCAGCAGCAGGAAGCTCAGCCCTCCCACGACGACCGTGGCGTACGGGGGCCACTGCGTCAGCAGCGCGCCGAGGCCGTGGCCGAGCCGCCCCATGACCTCCTTGAGCAGCGCGGCCGTCGCGGCGAACGACACCGCCGACGCCAGCCCGAGCAGCGCGGCCCGCGGAGCGCCGTGCACCAGGCGCGAGGCCCCGAGCACCGCCACCACCACCCCCAGCAGCGCAGCGCCCACCGTCAGCCAGAGTTCCGGTTCGGCGGTCGATGTGCCCGCCGAGGGCGAGGCCGCGGCGAGGAAGACGGCCAGGCCGACGGCGAGGGCGGCGAACGCCAGCCAGGTCCGCCGGTCCGGGCGGCGGCGGAAGACGACGCTGCCGACGGCGAGGGTGAACAGCAGCTCACTGGCCAGCAGCGGCTGGACCAGGGACAGGCTGCCCACGCTCAGTGCCGCCGCCTGGAACACGGTGGACAGCCCCAGCAGCCCGGCGCCCGCGAGCCAGTGCGGGCGCCTCAGCACACGTCCGAGCCACCGCAGCGCCTGCCGCGCCCCGCTGCCGCCGGACTCGTCCGTCGCGGCCCGCCGCTGGAGCACCGAGGCCGAGGCGTTGGACAGGGCCGCCAGCAGGGCGAGCACGATCGTCAGGGCACTCACCGGCAGTCGTCCGACCTAGGCGGCGGGCTGCTGAAGCCCGCCGCCGCGGCGGCGGTTCGGGAACCGGACGGGGCGTGGGACACGGTGGTTTCCTCGGCGGCGAGGGCGAACGCCGGGGGACGCGGCCTGCGCCGCGGCCACCCCGGGTTCGCGCGGGCTGGGCCGTCACGGAGTATCCCGGTAACCACCTCGCCAAACGCCTCTCCCTCGGTCGCCGAAAGCCCGCCCCGGGTCCCCCCGGGACATCCGGCGCCCGCCCTGGAGGACAGAGAGGACAGACACCCCCTAGCTAGTCCTCGTCGTGCCTGAGCGGTGACCAGTGGTGCTCGCAGAACCACCGGCCGAACATCGCACCGCCGTAGACGACGAAGCCGACCCCGGTGAGCCACGACTCGACGACCAGCACGACCCCCACCGTGCCGTAGCTGAACGCGTTGTCGACGATGAGCGGGGTGAAGACCAGGTAGGAGAAGACGCGCAGGCCGCCCAGGCCCACCATGGTGGCGAGTGCCCCCGGCAGCAGACTCCGCCAGTGGATCTGTCCGCCCAGCAGGAAGTGCTGGCCCCACCAGAAGAACAGCGCGCCGGTGGTCGCGGACACCGTGATCCGCGGCCAGCCGTGGAACTCGTGCCCGTTCAGCACCTCCTGGTAGAGGTACGCGGTCATCGCGGCCAGCCATGTCGCCTGCCGCCACACGCGGTGCCAGGGGCCGGGCGGCAGACCCCAGATTCGCTCGTAGCCGTTCTGGACGCTGCCCGCGAAGGAAATACCGAACACGGCGAGCAGGACCCCGCCCCAGACGCTGGTGGTGCCGATCACCTTGACCGGGGGGCTGATGATGTCCCCGAGGACGCGGGCGGACCGGCCGGACAGGCCCATGCCGTCGACCAGCCATGACGCGAAACCGCCCTCGCCGAGCGGATCGGCGGCGGCGATGACGATGAGCAGGGGCGCCAGCGTGACCAGGGAGAGGGTGGCGAATCCCATAGCCCGGTGCATCAGCTCCAGATCGCGTCCGCGCCGGACCAGGGCCATCGCGGCGAGGCGGTGCTCCAGACCGAGCATCGCCCGCCGGGTCCGCGGGAAGTGATGCCTCACGCCCGCCATCCTGCACACACGGACGGCCGCCCGCCGCCCAGGGACCGCGATCCCTTCCTGCCACCGGTCATCCCGCCGCTCCTCGGGTCCTCGGGCCCGGGCCCGAGGACCCGAG
>NZ_MUBM01000247.1 GCF_002154505.1 Streptomyces carpinensis
GCTGCACACCCGGGCCCGGGTCTGGGCGGCCCGCGGCGCCGACGACTGGGTGGCGAACGTGCCGCACTTCCACGCGGATCTGTTCGGTACGACGGTCGGCTTCGGCACCGACCCCATGGACCCGGCCTTCGGCGCGCGCACCTTCCCGGCCGGAAAGGGCGGTCACAGCGCCTACTTCACCCCCGGCTCCCCCTCCCTGACCAACCTGACCCGGATCGTCCTGGGCGCAACGAAGGAGACGCGAGGTGACTGACCGCCACACACCTGTACCGACCCTGCCGACCCGCACGCGAAACCCTGTACCACCCGCACTGACCCACATACGAGCCGCGGTCCGGCAGGTCCACGACGCCACCCCGCCCGACCGGGACCGGGCAGTGGACGCGCTCCGGGCGTTCGCGATCCTCGGCGTGGTCCTCGGCCACTGGCTGGTCACGGCCCTGGTCGCGGACACCGGCGGCGGGTCCCACCCGGCCCTGCACACCGCGAGTCCCCTCCAGCACATGCCCTGGCTGGCCCCCATCTCCTGGGTCTTCCAGACCCTCGCGGTGTTCTTCATGGTCGGCGGGCACGTGGCGACCCGCGGTCACGTCTCTGCCCGCGCCCGCGGCATCGGCTACCCGCAGTGGCTCCGCGCCCGCCTGTCCCGCCTGTTCAAGCCGGTCGCCGCCGTACTGGCACTCTGGACGGCCGCCGTGGCAGCCCTCCTGCTGACCGGCGCGGACCCGGGCACGGTCCGCGCCCTCGTCAAGCTGGCCCTGTCCCCCTTGTGGTTCCTCCTGGTCTTCGCCGCGCTGACGGCCGCGACCCCGCTGCTGACCCGGATCAACCCGCTGTGGCCGCTGGCCGTCGTTCTGCACGTGGACCTTCTCCGTTTCGGCCTCGGCGCGCCCGGCTGGATCGGCTGGCTGAACCTGCCCGCCGGCTGGCTGGTGCCGTACACCCTCGGCGCGGCCTGGACCCGTGGCGAACTGGAGCGCCGCCGCTCCGGCTGGATTCTGCTGACCGGTGGGGCGGCGGCGACCGCGGGCCTGGTCGCCTGGGCGGGCTACCCCGCCTCGATGGTCGGTGTCCCGGGTGCCTCGATCTCCAACCTCAATCCACCGACCCTGGCCGCCGTCACCTTCGGACTGGCCCAGTGCGGCCTGGCCCTGCTGCTGCGCGAGCGGCTGGGCCGTGCCACGAGCCGCCCGCTCGCCTGGGCCGCCGTGGCCCTGGTCAACCTCTCCGCGATGACGATCTTCCTGTGGCACCAGACGGCGCTGATGGCGACCACCGCCACGGGCCTGTTCGCGGGTCGCCTCCCCGGTCTGCACACCCAGCCCGACGACCTGGGCTGGGTGGCGGCCCGTCTGGCCTGGATTCCGGTCTTCGCTGTGGCCCTGACCGTGTGCTGGGCGGCGTTCCGCGGGTACGAGCAGGGCCCGCGCCGTCCGTCGAACCGTCCCTCCAGGGTGGTCCGGGTGCACCGGGGCAAGAGCACCGCCGTGCCGGGGAGGCCGCACCGTGCCTAGGGTGGGCGCCGTGCTCCGACGCCTCCGTACGACACTCGGCGAAAGCGCCTCGCCGCTGTCCCCGCCTCTGTCGAAGTACGGCTGGCTGCGCGGCCTGACCTACCTGGTCGTCGGCTGGATCGCCCTCTTCGTGGCCCTGGCCGGCAGCGACGAGATGCGCGCCGGCTACCAGCTGTCCGTCCCCGAGGGCCTGCTGGCCGGCTTCGCCCAGGGCATCGCCGTCGTCCTGGCCCTGTGGCGGCCCACCACCGCCTGGACCCTGTCCCTGAGCGCCACCGTGGTCACCGCGCTGACCGCCCGTGCCTCGCTCGGGCCGTTCCCGACCACGCCCACGCTTGCCCTACCGCCCCCGGCGCCGGCCGTGGGCGCCGGTCCCGGCTGGCCCTGGAGCACACCCGAGCTCGTGGCGCACACCGCGGTGCTGGTGCTGCTCGCCCTGCGCCTGCGCACCCGCACCGCGGTCGCGGCCCTGCTGGCCTCGGGACTGGCGACGTACGTCCTGGAGGGCGTCATCGGAGCCCGGTGGTTCACGCCGACGGGCGTGGCGTCGGTCGCGCTGTTCGCCGTGGCCGTCCTCGTCGGCAGTGCCCTGCGCGGCCGCAGGGAGGCGCGCATCCAGCTCGTCGAGCAGGCGACGATCACGGCCGAGGAGCGGGCCCGCCGCACCCTCCTGGAGGAGCGCAGCCGCATCGCCCGCGAGCTGCACGACGTGGTCGCCCACCACATGTCGGTCATCTCCATCCAGGCGCAGGTGGCCCCGCACCTGACGGAGAACCCGTCGCCGGAGCTGAAGGAGAACCTCGTCGGCATCCGGCAGAACGCACTGGAGGCACTCGCCGAGCTCCGGCGGGTGCTCGGCGTGCTGCGCTCGGAGAACCCCGAGGATCCCTACGGCCTCGGCGAGTCCGGCGGCCGGGCCGCGCCGCAGGCGCCGCAGCCCACCCTCGACCGCCTCGACGCCCTCGTGGAGAACACCCGCACCGCCGGGCTGACGGTCGCCCTGGAGATCCAGGACAACCGACGGCTGACCCAGCCGTATCCGCCCGGCGTGGAGCTGTCGGCGTACCGCATCGTCCAGGAGGCGCTCAGCAACGCCCTGCGGCACGCCCCGGGTTCGGCGGTCCGCGTGGAGGTCACGCATGTCCGCGACGGTCTGTACCTGAGCGTGGTCAACTCCCGTCCGCAGCGCCCCGTGCCTCCCTCCCCGGGCGCCGGGCACGGGCTGCTCGGCATGCGCGAACGGGCGGCGATGCTGGGCGGCCACGTCAGCGCGGCCAGGACGCTGCACGGCGGCTTCGCGGTGTCGGCCTTCCTGCCCCGCGACGGCACCGCCCCGCTCGCCGCCCCGGTCGGCGCACCCGCCCTGCCCGGCGTCCACACCGACTACACCGGTCCGCAGGTCGCACCCGTCGTCGACGTCGAACCACCGGGCGCGCCCGCGACCCCGAAGGACTCGCCCCGCTCGCCCGCGGCCTGCGAGGACTCGCCCCGCTCGCCCGCTCCCGGACCACCACCCCCGACAGGAGAAGACCACCCATGACGAGCGGCGGCATCCGCGTACTCATCGCCGACGACCAGCAGATGGTCCGGCAGGGCTTCACCGTGCTGCTCAACACCCAGCCGGACATCGAGGTGGTCGGCCAGGCCGTGGACGGCCTGGACGCCGTCGCCAAGGTCGGCGAACTCGCCCCGGACATCGTCCTCATGGACATCCGCATGCCCGAGCTCAGCGGCATCGAGGCCACCCGCCGCGTCACGACGGACACGCCCGGCACCAGGGTGCTGGTGCTCACCACCTTCGACCTCGACGAGTACGTGTACGAGGCACTGTGCGCCGGTGCCTCCGGGTTCCTGCTGAAGGACGCCTCCGCCGAGCAGCTGGCGGAGGCGGTGCGCGTGGTGGCGGCAGGTGACGCCCTGCTGGCGCCGGCGATCACCCGCAAGCTGATCGCCGAGTTCTCCCGGATGAACGGCAGACCCCGCGCCCCGCTGAAGGCGCGCGTCGGCGACCTCACCGAGCGCGAGACGGAGGTGCTGACGCTGATCGCGCAGGGCCTGTCGAACGCGGAGATCGCCGAGCACCTCGTGGTCGCCGAGCAGACGGTGAAGACGCACGTCGGCCGCATCCTGGTGAAGCTGGGCCTGCGGGACCGCACCCAGGCGGCGGTGTTCGCGTACGAGTCGGGACTGGTACGCCCCGCCGGGTACTGACCGCGGGCGGACGCGTGCCTACGGATGCCTGCACGCACGCGCGCCCAGGCGGACGCGTGCCCGGGGGTGGTCGCGTGCCCGGGGCCGGACGCGGGCCCTGAGGTACCCGTAGTACCTGAGAGGGATGCCGAAGGACCCCTCTCACTGGGGACGACCGCTGCGCCCACCCACGCCTACCGTTCTCATCGTGACCGAGACGACTCACACGCAGACCACGCCGGACGGCGCGTTCCGCCCGCACGAGGCGCGCAGCCCGGAGTACCGGCTGGCCGCGAACGCGCTGCGCGGGCTGCGGCAGGACCTGTTCCACGACGCCTTCGCCTACCGCCCGATGCACCGCAGGGGCGTCGACGGCCCGCTGACCGGGCGGTTGTCCGGCCGCACCCGGGAGTACGCGGCCTGGGCTCCGCATCTCCTGGTGGCGGGGGCCGGTGTGCTGGCCATGCTCGCCGCCTGGGCGAGCGCCGACGGCAGCCTGTGGGCACCGATGGCCGCCGTGCTGGCCCTGGCCCCGGTGCTGCTCACCCTGGTCCGCCCGATCGGAGCGTTCTGGCTGTCCCTGGCGGCGACCGCCGCCTCGTCGATGTTCGTCGGCACCTTCGGCGACTGGCCGTGGCAGCCCGGCGGCTTCGTCGCGCACCTGACGGTGCTCACGGTCGTGGCCATACGCACCCGGCCGCGCACGGCGGCGTGGATGTGGGTGCTGACCGCCGTCTACGCATCCGTCGTCGAGGCCGCTTTCGGCCACCGCTTCAGCAACGATTCGGCGCCCATGCTGGTCGTGTCCGCCCTCGCACTGCTGGCCGTCACCGTCTGGCACATACGCCGGGAGGCCGAGCAGACGGTGACGGCCCAGCAGACCGTGACCGCGCACGAGCGTTCCCGCCGCACCCTGCTGGAGGAGCGCACCACGATCGCCCGCGAGCTGCACGACGTCGTGGCCCACCACATGTCCGTGGTCGCCATCCAGGCCGAGGCCGCCCCCTACCGGGTCCAGGACCCTCCGCCCGAGCTGGCGAAGGCCTTCGCCACGATCCGGGAGAACGCGGTGGCGGCGCTCACCGAACTGCGCCGCGTCCTCGGGGTCGTCCGCGCGGAGGACTACGAGGCCCCGGATGCCCCCCAGCCCACCCTCGCCGACCTCGACACACTCCTGGCCAACGTGCGGGAGGCCGGCCTGGCGGTGGAGAAGGTGGTGACCGGCGCGGTGCGGGAGCTTCCGCCGGGCGTGGAGCTGTCGGCGTACCGGATCGTGCAGGAGGCCCTGAGCAACACCCTGCGGCACGCGCCCGGGGCGAGCGCCCGGGTCGAGGTGGGTCACGTCCTCGGCGGACTCGGCCTGCGCATAGTCAACGGCCCGCCGCCCGGGCCGTCCCTCGTCAAGCCCGGCGATCACCCGGCCACGACCCATGAGCGAGGACTTCGCCCACCCCCCTCGATGGGAGCGGGGCACGGCATCACCGGCATGCGGGAGCGTGTCTCCATGCTGAACGGCGAGATGACGGCCGGTCCGACGGAGGACGGCGGGTACGAGGTGGCGGTGTTCCTGCCGGTGGCCATGGGAACCGGACGCGCGGACGACAGCGGGGCCGGTGCATGACGAAGGGCACGACGGGCACGGCGGGTACCGCAGGAGACAAGGGCGGGGCAGGCGTGATCCGTGTACTGATCGCGGACGACCAGATGATGGTGCGCGAGGGCTTCTCGGTCCTGCTGAACGCGATGCCGGACATCGAGGTCGTCGGCGAGGCCGTCAACGGGCGCGAGGCGGTGCGGCGGGTACGCGAACTGGCGCCGGACGTGGTGCTGATGGACATCCGGATGCCGGAGCTGAACGGCATCGACGCGACCCGGGAGATCGTCGCCGCGGACGGCACGGCGAAGGTGCTGGTGCTGACGACGTTCGACCTCGACGAGTACGTGTACCAGGCGCTGAGGGCGGGAGCCTCCGGGTTTCTGCTCAAGGACGCCTCGGCACGGCAGCTCGCCGAGGGGGTGCGGGTGGTGGCGGCCGGCGAGGCACTGCTGGCCCCTTCGGTCACCAAGCGGCTGATCAAGGAGTTCTCGAAGATCTCCGAACCGCCGCGGCCGGCGGTCGCCGCGCAGGGGGCCTACGGGGAACTGACGGAGCGGGAGACGGAGGTGCTGGTGCTGATCGCGCAGGGCCTGTCGAACGCGGAGATCGCCGAGCAGCTGGTGGTCGCCGAGTCGACGATCAAGACCCATGTGAGCCGGATCCTGGTGAAGCTGGGTCTGAGGGACCGGACCCAGGCGGCGGTGTTCGCCTACGAGGCCCGGCTGGTCACGCCGGGCTGAGAGGCACCCGGGGCGGGGGTGAGGCGGAGGTGGCACGCGACACCCTGGTCAGCGTGGGGGAGGCGGGGTTAGCGTCCCTGCATGGCCGCTCCTTCCGCTCCGTCCGATCTCGCGTTCGACCCCTGGGACCAGGCGTTCGTCGCCGACCCGTACCCCGCCTACGCCGAACTGCGTGCCCGGGGCCGTGTGCTCTACTACGAGCCCAGCGACCAGTGGCTCGTGCCGCACCACGCGGACGTGTCGGCGCTGCTGCGGGACCGTCGGCTGGGCCGGACCTATCAGCACCGGTTCACGCACGAGGACTTCGGCCGCACGCCGCCCCCGCCGGAGCACGAGCCGTTCCACGTGCTCAACGACCACGGGATGCTCGACCTGGAGCCGCCGGACCACACCCGCATCCGGCGCCTGGTGTCGAAGGCGTTCACCCCGCGGACGGTCGAGCGGCTGAAGCCGTACGTCCACGGGCTGGCGAACGAGCTGGTCGCCGCGCTGGTGGAGGCCGGCGGCGGCGATCTGCTGGCGGACGTCGCCGAACCGCTGCCCGTCGCCGTGATCGCCGAGATGCTGGGCATCCCCGAGGCGGACCGGTCGCAGCTGCGGCCCTGGTCGGCGGACATCTGCGGGATGTACGAGCTCAGCCCGTCCGAGGAGACGGCGAGGAGGGCGGTGCGGGCGTCGGTGGAGTTCTCGGACTACCTCCGGGAGCTGATCGCGGCCCGCCGCCGGGAGCCGGGCGAGGACCTGATCTCCGGGCTGATCGCCGCCCACGACGAGGGCGACCGGCTGACGGAGCAGGAGATGATCTCCACCGCCGTGCTGCTCCTCAACGCCGGTCACGAGGCCACGGTGAACGCGACGGTCAACGGCTGGTGGGCGCTGTTCCGCAACCCGGACCAACTGGCCGCCCTGCGCGCGGACCACTCCCTGATCCCGTCCGCCGTCGAGGAGCTGATGCGCTACGACACCCCGCTCCAGCTCTTCGAGCGGTGGGTCCTGGACGAGGTCGAGATCGACGGCACCACGATCCCGAGGGGTGCGGAGATCGCCATGCTGTTCGGCTCGGCCAACCACGACCCCGAGGTGTTCACCGCCCCCGAGCGGCTGGACCTGACCCGCCGGGACAACCCGCACATCTCCTTCAGCGCGGGCATCCACTACTGCATCGGCGCCCCGCTGGCCCGCATCGAGCTGGCGGCCTCCATGGCGGCCCTGCTGGAGCGGGCACCGTCCCTCGCCCTGGCGGCCGAGCCGGAGCGCAAGCCGAACTTCGTGATCCGGGGCCTGAAGGGCCTGACCGTCCGGGTGGGCTGACCGGGACCCTCGGGGAGGTGCTCAGGCCGCCATGTCTCGCCGCCTGAGCCCCGCCAGCCCCGCCGCCACCAGGGCCGCCGCGAGCACCACGAGGAAGCCCACCGGCGTCCAGTCCATCCGGCCGCCCGGCAGCTTCGGCAGGTGGCCGAAGGGCGAGAGGTCCAGCACGATCCGCGGGGCCTTCAACGCGGGGCCGACCCAGCCGATGAGCAGGACCGCGCCGGCCACGCCCCACGCCGCCACGGCGCCCCTGGGCAGCAGCCCGTGGAGGAGGACGGCGACGCCGCCGATCACCCACACCCCGGCCACCTGCACCAGGCACGCGCCCAGGATCGGGCCGACCCGCTCGCCGTAACCGACCGCGAAGCCCAGCCCCGCCAGCAGCATGATCAGGGCAGAGCCGCCGAAGGCGATCACCAGGTGTCCGGCGGCCCAGCGCAGCCGGCCCACCGCGCACGCCAGCACCGGCTCGGCGCGGCCCGAGGTCTCCTCGCCGCTGAGCCGCAGCACGGACGAGACGACGTACAGGGCGGCGACCAGGCCCAGCATCCCGATCATCGCGGAGAGGAAGGCGTCCGTCAGGCCGGACCGGCCGCCCATCCGCTCGATGATCTGCCGCGCCGCGTCGTTGTCGCCGACCAGCTTGGCCGCGCCGTCCGTCATCCCGCCGTAGACGACCCCGGCGAGGAGGAAGCCGGTGCTCCAGCCCAGCAGACTGCCCCGTTGCAGCCGCCAGGCGAGTGCGCCCGCGGTGCCCAGCGCGCCCTCGGCGGGCCCCGGCCGGCTCGGCAGGAAGCTCATGCCGATGTCCCGGCGCCCGGCCAGCCCGTAGGCGACCACGGCCTGGACGGCCGCCGCCGCGGCGAACAGGAGCAGCACCCACCAGCGTTCGGCGGCGAAGGGCCGCAGGTTCTCCAGCCAGCCCAGCGGTGACAGCCAGGTCAGCACCGACGAACCGTCGTTCCTGGCGGAGTCGCCCGCCGCGCGCAGGACGAAGGCCGCGCCCAGGACCGCCGCCGTCAGGCCGCGGGCCAGCCGGGCGCTCTCGGTGAGCTGGGCGACGATCGCCGCCATGGTGGCGAAGACCATGCCCGCACCGGCAACCCCGAGTCCGAGCGCCAGGGCGCCGGCGGCTCCCTGCCCGGCCAGGCCGGCCGTGACGAGCAGGGCCACGGCCGCGTTGGCCACCGCCGCCGCCAGCAGAGCGGCCGTCAGCGGCGCCCGGCGGCCCACCGTCCCGGACGACACCAGTTCCTGACGTCCGCTCTCCTCCTCGTCCCGGGTGTGCCGGACGACGACGAGCAGGCTGGTCACGGCGGCGAGCGCACCCGCGTACACACCCACCCGCCAGGCGGTCAGCGCGCCCAGCGAGTCGCCGAGGACCGGCCCGACCATGGCGCGCAGCGAGGTGTTGGTGGCCATCTGCCGCATCAGGTCGGCGCGTTCGGAGGGGGTGGCGTACAGGCTCTTCAGCGTGTTCGGCATGGAGAGGACCATCAGCGCGTTCACCGCGACCCAGACCGGGATCAGTACGCGGTCGCGGCGCAGGGCGAACCTCAGCAGGGTCCCGGTGCCGGCCAGATGGCGGGAGCCGCCCGTGCGCACGGCGTGGGCCGTGGGGGTCCTGGAGGCGGAGGCCGTGGTGGTCATCACGCTGCCTCCGTCGACTCGGTGTAGTGCCGCAGGAAGAGTTCCTCCAGCGTCGGTGGTGTCGAGGTCAGCGACCGGATGCCGGACCGGCTCAGCGTGCGCAGCACCTCGTCCAGCTTGTCGGTGTCCACCTGGAGGCGGACGCGGCGGCCCTGTACGTCGAGGTCGTGGACGCCGGGCAGCCGGGCCAGCCCGTCCGGCGGCCCCGCGAGCTCGGCGGTCACGCTGGTGCGGGTGAGGTGGCGCAGGTCGGCCAGCGAACCGCTCTCGACGGTGCGGCCCTTGCGGATGATGCTCACCCGGTCGCACAGCTCCTCGACCTCGCTGAGGATGTGGGAGGAGAGCAGGACCGTGCGGCCGCGGTCCCGTTCCTCGGCCACGCAGTGCTGGAAGACCTCCTCCATCAGCGGGTCGAGGCCCGAGGTCGGCTCGTCCAGGATGAGCAGGTCCACGTCCGCGGCGAAGGCGGCGACCAGGGCCACCTTCTGCCGGTTGCCCTTGGAGTACGTCCGGCCCTTCTTCGTCGGGTCGAGTTCGAACCGCTCGATCAGGTCCGCGCGGCGTCGCCGGTCGAGGCCTCCGTGCAGCCGGCCGTACAGGTCGATGACCTCGCCGCCGGAGAGGTTGCGCCACAGGGTGACGTCGCCGGGGACGTACGCGATCCGGCGGTGCACCTCGACCGCGTCGGTCCACGGGTCCCGGCCCAGCACCTGGGCCGCGCCCGAGTCCGCGCACAGCAGGCCGAGCAGGACCCGGATGGTGGTGGACTTCCCGGCGCCGTTGGGCCCCAGGAAGCCGTGGACCTCACCCCTCTCCACGTCCAGGTCGAGTCCGTCCAGCGCATGCGTGCCGCCGAACGACTTGTGGAGGCCGGAGACGGTGATTGCCTTCGTCATGCTTCGGAACGTACGCTAGTTTCAGAAATTTGTGAAGTTAAGGAAGCGTATAAACTCGGAAGCGCGTGGGAGCAGGGGAGAGGATGCAGGCATGACGGACGAGAAGGCGCCGGACCGTGACCCCGAGGCGGTGTCCAAGTTCGTGGAGAGCTTCGCGGCGCAGCTGGTCGAGGCGGGGTTGCAGCGGATGCCCGCCCGGGTCTTCGCCGCGCTGCTCTCGTCCGACGCCGGCACTCTCACCTCCAGCGAACTGGGCGAGCGGCTGAAGATCAGCCCGGCCGCGGTCTCCGGTGCGGTGCGCTACCTGGCGCAGGTGCACATGGTCTCGCGGGAGCGGGAGCCCGGCTCGCGCCGGGAGAGGTACCGGGTGCACGCCGACCAGTGGTACGAGGCGCTGACCAACCGCGAGGCGGTCATCAAGCGCTGGGAGCACGCCCTGCGCGAGGGTGTCGACAGCCTCGGCGCCACCACGCCCGCCGGGCGGCGCCTGGCCGAGACGCTGGCCTTCTTCGAGTTCATCGACGGCGAGATCGTGGCGATGATGGAGCGCTGGCGGGTACACCGGGAGAAGCTCTTCGGCTCCCAGTGACCGCCTGACCGCGGCCCGGGGCGCGGTCGGTCCACCACGCCGAGCGGTCCCGGGCTCAGGCCGGCGGCACCGGCACCACCAGTCCCCAAGCGCCCTCCCGCACCATCCATGTCCGCGTCCGTACCGGCCCCGAGACCACCGCGTCCGCCCGGTAGCGGAAATGCGCTCCCGAGACGGTCACCGTGCGCCCCTGGGCCAGCAGGGGCGAGGCCTCCGCGCCGGGACCCGACAGGGGCTGGACCTCCACCTCGGCCACGCCGGCGGCCCGCGGCACCACCGACACCGCCTCCACGGGCTGGTCCAGGTCCACCACCGTCTCCCCGTCGACCTCCACGCGGAGCCGGGAGGGCTCGGCGCCGGCGTCGGCCGTCGTGCGGGGCGGGCGGGTCACCAGGGTCCGTACGAGGGACTGGCAGGTCCGCAGCCAGGGGTGCTGGCCCGTCGCGGAGGGCTCCTTGGGGGAGGGCGCCGTCGCGACCGTCGGGGCCTCCCGCGGAGCGAGCGGCGGGATGCGCAACGCGCCCAGCACCACCCCGTCGCTGTCGTCGACGAGCAGGTCGAGCCGCCGTACGGCACCGTCCAGCACGGCCCGTGCCGCCGCCACCGGCCCCTCCGGCACACCCAGTGAGCAGGCCAGGGACATGACATCCCCGACCGGTACGAACGACAGCGCGCACGCGGCCAGCTCCCGCTGCCGGTGCAGCGCCGACACCGCCCGCAGCAGCGCCCGGTCGTCACCGACCACCACCGGCCGCCGCGAGCCGCGCCGCGCCAGTGCCCGGGCGAACTCCTCCGGCCCGTCCGGCAGGCTCACCTTGATGGCCGCACCCCCGCTGAGCACGTCTTTCGCGATCCGCACGGACTCCCCGTCCGTCCGCCGGGCGACCGGGTCGATGACCACCAGCAGCTGATCGGACGTCGCGAAGGTCGCCACCTCGGTCCTGCCTCACTTCCTCGGGTAGCATCTTTGTGCAAGAGCCCCTTGCGCTATTGCGCCAGGGGCTTCGTCTATTCCGGGGCATCCGGTCCGACGGTTGTGCGGCCAACGACGGTCGCGCGGTGCACGCGGCGGTGAACCCGCGTACGCCCCTGACCTTGGACATGCCCCGCCCGGAAGGGGTGTACGCGCGTGCCCGCACTTGTGCTGCTCGGTGCTCAGTGGGGTGACGAGGGCAAGGGAAAGGCCACCGACCTGCTCGGTGGGTCAGTGGACTATGTGGTGCGTTACCAGGGCGGCAACAACGCCGGCCACACGGTCGTCGTCGGCGACCAGAAGTATGCACTGCACCTCCTCCCTTCCGGAATCCTGTCGCCCGGTTGTACGCCCGTCATCGGCAACGGCGTTGTCGTCGACCCGTCGGTCCTGCTCTCCGAGCTGAGCGGTCTGAACGAGCGCGGCGTCGACACGTCGAAGCTCATGATCAGCGGAAACGCCCACATCATCACGCCGTACAACGTCACCGTCGACAAGGTGACGGAACGCTTCCTCGGCAAGCGCAAGATCGGCACCACCGGGCGCGGCATCGGCCCGACGTACGCGGACAAGATCAACCGCGTCGGCATCCGCGTCCAGGACCTGTACGACGAGTCGATCCTGACCCAGAAGGTCGAGGCGGCGCTCGACGTCAAGAACCAGATCCTGACCAAGCTGTACAACCGGCGCGCGATCGCCGTGAGCCAGGTCGTCGAGGAACTGCTGGGCTACGCCGATCAGATCCGGCCCTACGTCGCCGACACGGTCCTGATCCTCAACCAGGCCCTGGAGGAGGACAAGGTCGTCCTGTTCGAGGGCGGCCAGGGCACCCTCCTCGACATCGACCACGGCACGTACCCCTTCGTGACCTCCTCCAACCCGACGGCGGGCGGGGCCTGCACCGGCGCCGGCGTCGGCCCGACGAAGATCAGCCGGGTCATCGGCATCCTGAAGGCCTACACGACCCGCGTCGGCTCCGGCCCGTTCCCGACCGAACTGTTCGACGAGGACGGCGAGGCGCTGCGCCGGATCGGCGGCGAGCGCGGCGTGACCACCGGCCGTGACCGTCGCTGCGGCTGGTTCGACGCGGTGATCGCCCGCTACGCCACCCGGGTGAACGGCCTCACGGACTTCTTCCTCACCAAGCTCGACGTCCTCACCGGCTGGGAGCAGATCCCGGTCTGCGTCGCCTACGAGATCGACGGCCGGCGCGTCGAGGAGCTCCCGTACTCCCAGACCGACTTCCACCACGCGAAGCCCGTCTACGAGTACCTCCCCGGCTGGCAGGAGGACATCACGAAGGCCAAGACCTTCGGCGACCTGCCGAAGAACGCCCAGGGCTACGTCAAGGCGCTGGAGGAGATGTCCGGCGCCCCGATCTCCGCGATCGGCGTCGGCCCGGGCCGCGACGAGACGATCGAGATCAACTCGTTCCTCTGAGGGTCCCTCCGGGAATCCGGTGAGTGACGGGACGGCCGGTGCGGTGAGCCGCCCGGCCGTCCGGCCATGTTGCCGGGTTCCGGCAATCGGCGGCCGCCGCACTTGCCCGGAACCGCCCCTGTCGAAGGGCGGCTCCGCGTCGCACGATGGTCCGCGGGCCGGCGGCCCGAGGGAGCGACCGGGGGGTGGCGCGATGAAGCCGACCAGGGTGTCCTGGGGCAGATGCCTCGCTCACGGGCTGATCAGCGGCACGATTGCCTTCACGTTGCTGTGCCTCGGCATCGTCCTGCTTCCGGTCGGTGACGGCGCCTCCGCTCTCTTGATGTACGCGAGCCTCGTGCTGACGCCCGCCCTCGTGGCCCGCAGGCTCGTACCCCGGCCCGTGCGGCAGTTACGGCCGGAGCGCGAGTCCGCCGGCGCCGTACCGAAGACACCGCAGCGCCGCATGGCCGCGCACGCTGCCGAACAGGCGGTCACCTCCTACGGCGAGCTGCTGCGCCTGCACCCCTACTCGCCCCGCCCCTCGGACGATCCAGACGACCTGGCGCACTATCAGTTGGCTCTGGAGGCGTACGAGGAGGCTAGACAGAGCCCTCCGGGCCGGGTGCCGGCGATCCTGGAGCGCGGCCGGTCCGCCCTGGAGCGGCTGGACGTCGCCGCACGCGCCGCGGGCTCCGGGGCCCAGTGGATCCACGGTTGCGGCCGCACCCGCGTCCGGGCCCCCCGCCC
>NZ_MUBM01000248.1 GCF_002154505.1 Streptomyces carpinensis
CGCGCGGCGCCGCGCGCAGGGCGGCGAGGTCCATCGGGTCGTAACCGGTCTGCGGCACCACCGAGTCCAGGACCAGCCGTGACACCCGTCCCGGGTGGGCCAGGGCGTACCGTTCGGCGGTGTACGTGCCGTACGAGACACCGTCGAGCGTCATCTTCCGCACGCCCAGCGCCCGGCGGAGCAGTTCGAGGTCGGCGACCGTGTCGCTGGTGCTGTAGAAGCGGCGATCGGGGCCGATGGCGGCGGCGCAGTCCGTCACCGCGCGGGCGGTGGGCGGAGTGAGGTCGGACGATCCCATCTCCTGCTGGAGCTGCGGGCATTGAAGCGCGTTGTCGCCGGTGCCGCGCTGGTCGACCATGACCAGGCGGTAGTCCTTCAGCGCCGGCGCCAGCTTCTGGCTCAGCCGCTCCACGAACGGCACGCCCGGCTGCCCCGGACCGCCGGTGAGGAACAGCAGGACACCCTTCGGGGCCTTGACGTTGTCCGCCGTCGCGACCTTCAGGCCGAGCCGGCCCGGCACGTCACCGCCGTGGTCGAGGGGGACGGTCAGGGTGGCGCAGGTGAAGCCTGTCAGGCCGGGACAGGCGGCGGCCTGGGAGAGTTGCCCGGTCCGCCCGGCCGGCGCCGAGGCCGCCCGGTCCTGCGCCGCCGACGTGCACGTCCCCGACACCGTCAGCATGCCCACGGCTGCCAGCGCGACCGCTCCGCGCGCCATCGGTCTCCGACTGCCCCGCGCCTTCCAGCGCTTGTGCATGTCCCGCACCGCCGTCCCCCTCATTCCCCGCATCGGCGTCTCCGGATGTCCGAACCGACCGTGCCTTGTCGTCGGCCATCCTGGCACCGGAGGATCCGCGGTGTGCCCCGAATCGCCGTTCTCCCGGCGCCGCCGGCCCCCGGCGGGGGGTCCGCTCCCGGCTCGGGGCGTCCGCGGCAGCGCTCCGGCGGGGAGCCGCTAGCGTTTGCCCGGGCCGCCTTCCTCGGCAAGCGACTTGATGCCGCGCAGGGTGGCCTCCATACCGGCGCGCAGTTCCTTCAGCCGGAAGGCGATGATCTCCTCCTCCCGGTCCGGGCGGCGCTCGACGGCGAGAGTGACCCCGCTGCGGCCCGGCCCGATGACGGCAGTCTGCCGCAGCTGCGTGCCCCCGCCCTCGGCCTCGAGTTCGTAGCGCCAGGACGCCATGGGCTCGGCCGGATCCACGGTCGCCTCCCCGAAGCGGCCGTCCGCGTCGGTGACGGCCCAGGCGAACACCCGGGGTTCGTCCAGCTCGATCACATGGGAGACGGTCCGCCACTCGCCGAGCATGGTGTGGCGGTTGTAGCCCTCGAAGCGCGCACCCGCCACGGGCCGGTCCGCGCCGTCGAGCCAGGCGACGCGCTGCAGCTCCGGGCTGAGTCCGGCCGGCAGACGGATGTCCGTCACCAGCTCCCAGACCCGCGGCACGGCCGCCGCCACGTGCACGTCACAGCACACGCTCGGACCGTCGGCAAAGAGCATGTCGTCCCCCTCGGTGTCGGCCTCGCCGATCATTCCACGGGCCTGGTCCACGACGCGAACCGCCGGGTGCCGCCGACGGACCGGGCTCCGGCCGGACCGTCCACGACCGGTACGGGAGGCTGTGCCGGGGGTTTGTCAGCGGCCCTCCTGTGGTTCGAGCACGGGGATCTGCCGAAGAGGCCGCAGGTCCGTCAGGGGAGGGGTTGTGAGCTGCTGCCGCGGGACAGTGCGCGAGTGATGGCTGCTGTGACCGGTCCCGCCACCCCGGTCAACCTGCGATGGCACCGGGACGGACGCCGTCGCTTCCTGCGTCGGCGACGCCTACGGCTCCTTGCCCCACCGTGCGCCGGCCCAGCAGACGCCCACGAAGGCGGTGGCGGCGGCGAGTGCCGTGTAGGCGACGGTGTAGGAACTCGCGGTGGCGAGCGCTCCGGCCACCAGGGCTCCGAGCCCCGTGCCCGCGTCGAAGCCGATGTTCCAGGCGACGCTGACGGACGAGCGCGCCTGTTCGCCCGCGGCGGTGAAGGCGTGAACCAGTGTCAGGTTCTGCAGGCCGCCGTAGGCGACCCCCACGACGAGCATGCCCGCCACGACCAGGACCGGACCGCCCGCACCGAGGCCGCTCGCCGCGCCCGCGCCGATGACGGCGAGGCCCGCGGCGCCGGCCAGCAGCAGCGGGGCGATCGCCGGGGCGGCGCCCCTGCGGTCCGCGACGTGTCCGAACCGCCACCGGCACAGGGCCGCCGTCGCGGTGAACGCGAGCAGCGCCAGGTAGACGGCGGTCGAGTCGGACAGCAGGCTCGGCGTGAAGGTGAGGATGGCGCCGCCGGCCGCGGTGATGACGAGCAGCGCCGCGATCGGCCCGACGAGGACACGGCAGAGTCTGCCCGCATCCCGCCCTTCCATCGGTGCCGCGCTCCCGTCCGCGGTCTCGTGCAGCGCGCGTGCCACCCGCGGCGCGAGCGGGACCGCGAGCAACGGCACGGCCGCGCAGGCGAACACCAGCCAGAACCCGACGCCCTCGGCGAGCCAGGGCGCGATCGGGACGAGCAGACACTGCGGGAGAGCGATGGCCAGCCCGTAGGCGCCGACCGCGCGGCCACGGCGTGCGGGCTCGACGAGCGCGGCCACTCCGGTCGCGCCGCACACGGTGAGGATCCCGAACCCGAGACCCCGCACCGCCGCGAGGGCCGCCACCGCGCCCACCCCGTCGGTGAGGAGGTGCCCCAGAGAGGGGAGCCCGAGCAGGCACGATCCGAGGGCGAGCGTCCCGGCCCAGCCCAGACGCCGGAGCAGACGTCCCACCAGCAACTGGGCGACCACGGTGAACAGCATCAGCACGGTGTTGACCAGCCCGGCACCCAGTTCGTCCGCCCCGCCGTGAAGCGCCCACAGGGGGGAGACCGGCAGCAGCAACGACAGGCCGGCGAAGCCCAATGCGGCCGAGCCGAGCAGTGGCCGCATTCCCGGCGCCCGCCATACGGGCGGAAGCGGGCGCTCCGGGTCGGCGCGGTCGTCGCCTTGTCCGTTCAGCATCCCGCAGATGGTATTCCATTCTTCGTCGGCCCTTCCGTCGCCGGTGACGGGACGCGATGACGGGCCGCGCGGGCCGTCATGTGCAGATGTGATCTACCTCGTGACCCAAGGGGATACCAAAATGCGGACGAGCGCGCCGATCTGAGCATTGACCCTTGTAGCGCGATCCGGTTTGGGATACAAAACTCACCAGCCGTCGGCATCCGCAGCCGGCGCCCATGTGAAGCATCCGCCCGAAGCATCCCGACCCGGCCGGGCCCCCGAAGTGACGGTGGCCGGCCCTCCTCCCGCTCCCAGGAGTCCCGTATGACTGCCCTGGAAAACCGGTCGTCCGTGGAGACCAGCGGCGCCGCCACCAGCTCCGGCCTCTACACCTACGACCTGGCACCCACGAAGAGAGAAGGGCGCCGCTGGGGCGCCTACAACGTCTTCACGCTGTGGGCCAACGACGTGCACAGCCTCGGCAACTACGCCTTCGCCATCGGCTTGTTCGCCCTCGGGCTCAACGTCTGGGGCATTCTGGCGGCCTTCGCGCTCGCCTCCGTGCTGCTCCTTCTCCTGCTGACCCTGTCCGGGTTCATGGGGCACAAGACAGGTGTCCCCTTCCCCGTCATGAGCCGCATCGCGTTCGGCATCAGAGGGGCGAAGATACCGGCCGCGGTCCGGGGCGCCGTCGCCGTCGCCTGGTTCGGCATCCAGACCTATCT
Source organism: Streptomyces carpinensis (assembly GCF_002154505.1). Taxonomy (GTDB): domain Bacteria; phylum Actinomycetota; class Actinomycetes; order Streptomycetales; family Streptomycetaceae; genus Streptomyces; species Streptomyces carpinensis. Next base: position 3,739 of record NZ_MUBM01000248.1, read on the forward strand.
GGCCTCCGAGGTGCTGAGCACCCTCCTGGTGGCCATGTTCCCGCGACTGCACCACCTGGACACCAACTCCGTGCTCGGCCAGTCCACGCTCGGCTGGATCACCTTCCTGGCCCTGTGGGGCCTGCAGGTGCTCATCGTGAGCTACGGCATGCAGATGATCCGCCGGTACATGGCCTTCGCCGCGCCCACCACCCTGATCACTATGTGCGCCCTCGCGGTGTGGATGTTCGTCCGCGCGGACGGCTCGATCTCCCTGTCCACCGACGCCCCGCTCACCGGCGGTGCGATGTGGCTCCAGATCCTGCAGTCCGCCGCCCTGTGGGTGGTGATCTACGGGACGTTCGTCCTGAACTTCTGCGACTTCACCCGGTCCGCGCGAAGCCGCGGGTCCATCGTCCGCGGGAACGTGATCGGCATCCCGGTGAACATGCTGTTCTTCGCCTGCATCGCGGCGGTCCTCAGCGGGGCCCAGTTCAAGCTCGACGGGCACGTCATCACCAGCCCCACGGACATCGTCAGGACCATCCCCACCATGATCCTGCTGGCCGCGGCCTCGCTCGCGCTCATCGGCCTCACGGTGGCGGTGAACCTGCTGGCCAACTTCGTGGCGCCGATCTACGCACTGGTCAACCTGTTCCCCCGACGGCTCGACTTCCGCCGGGCGGGCCTGGTCAGCGCCGCGCTCGGCCTGGTGATCACACCCTGGAACCTGTACAACAACCCGGTCGCCGTGAACTACTTCCTCGGTGGGCTCGGCGCCCTTCTCGGCCCGCTCTTCGGCGTGATCATGGCCGACTACTGGCTGCTGCGGAAGTCCCGCGTCAACGTACCCGCGCTCTACACCGAGGACAGGGACGCGGAGTACCACTACCGCCGCGGCTACAACCCGAGGGCCGTCGCCGCCTTCGTCCCCAGCGCCGCGATCGCCGTCGTCGTCGCTCTGGTGCCCCTCTTCCACGCCGCGGCCGGGTTCTCCTGGTTCATCGGAGCCGTCCTCGCCGCCGTCCTGTACGCGGTCGTCGCCGACCGCACCGCGCCCATCCGCGACGTGGACGGCGAGGCCATCGCCGTCGCCGCGGAATAGCCCATCGGAGCAGAAGGCCCACCCATGCGCATCCTCGTGGTCAACGTCAACACCACCCAGTCCATCACCGACGCGATCGGCAAGCAGGCGGCCGGCGCGGCCTCCCCGGGTACCGAGATCGTCCCGCTCACCCCGTCCTTCGGTGCGGAGTCCGTCGAGGGCAACTACGAGAGCTATCTGGCCGCCGTCGCCGTCATGGAGACCGTCCGCGCCCATCCGGAGCCGTTCGACGCGGTGATCCAGGCCGGTTACGGCGAACACGGCCGGGAGGGGCTGCAGGAACTGCTCGACGTCCCCGTCGTCGACATCACCGAGGCGGCGGCGAGCACCGCCCAGTTCCTCGGCCGCCGCTACTCCGTCGTCACCACCCTCGACCGTACGGTCCCGCTGATCGAGGAGCGGCTGGAGGTGGCCGGACTGAGTGCCAGATGCGCCTCCGTGCGTGCCAGCGGCCTCCCCGTGCTCGCGCTGGAACAGGACGAGCAGGCCGCCGTGGACGCCATAGCCGAGCAGGCCGCCCGCGCGGTGACGGACGACCGGGCGGAGGTGATCTGCCTGGGCTGCGGGGGCATGGCCGGACTGGCCGAACGCGTGGTGGCACGCACCGGAGTCCCCGTCGTCGACGGGGTGAGCGCCGCCGTGACGATCGCCGAGTCCCTGGTCCGCCTCGGCCTGTCCACGTCCAAGGTGCGCACGTACGCGAGACCGCGTCCCAAGCAGATCGTCAACTGGCCTCCCAGCACCTCACGGACACGGGTCTCCTGAGCATCCCCGTCCCGTGAGCATCCCCGTCCCACGCCTCTCATCCCACGGGCATCGAGGCCGCCGCCCTGACGCGCAGCGTTTCACTCAGTACGTGCGCTGTACCTCCTTCCCGGCCGCACCAGCCGGTCAAGCCGAGCGGCCGCGGAGTACATGGGGTGGGCCCTCATGTCGCGGGCATCGCCCGTGGGCCAGAGGGAACCCCACAATCGGGAGGCTGGCGGAGGCGTCTTCTCCGTGACGGGAGGCAGGCCATGTCGGGCTCGGGTTGTCCGCAGGAGGCCGTTGCCATGGTCTTGGAGGCCCTCGGCACGGGCGCCTACCTGGCGGACGAGGAGGGCTCCATCGTCGCCGTCAACACGCGCGGCGAACAGCTCCTGGGCCGCTCCGCCTCGGGCCTGGTCGGCCAGGACGCCCATGACCTGCTGCATCGCAGCAGGTGCGGTGAACGCTTGCCGAGGGCCCGGTGCCGGCTCCGGGAGAGCATCCTCGGCGGGCGCACGGAGCAGGGTGGCGGCGAGTGGCTCGAACGCGGCGACGGCACGCTGCTGCCGGTGGCATGGTTGGTCACTCCCTGCGGCATCGGGGTCCGTCCGTCGGCCACGCTCGTCCTCTTCCACTCCACCGGAGGCTCCACGTGGCCCGCCCAGCGGCCACCGGCCGTCGGGCGGCTCTCAGAACTGGAACGGCTCGCGCTGCTCGCCGAGACGACCACCCTGCTGACCTCCACCCTGGACATCCACGAGGCGTTGCGTCACCTGATCAACCTGGTCGTGCCCCGACTCGCCGACTGGGCCGTCATCGACCTGATCGGCGAGCGGGACGAGGTGCGGCGTTTCGCCGTCGCCCATGCCGAGGGCGGCACCGTGGTGTTCCGGGAGGACCTCCAGGGGCCCATGCCACCGGTGCCGCAGGAGTCCTTGATGCCCCTCTCCCGCGCCCTGCGCGGCGTCGCTTCCTCCCTCGCCGGCCCCGAGACCTATCAGGGGCCGCCCGACTCCGGTGTCGCGGTGGAGCAGCGGCGCCTGTTCGAGGCGACCGGCATGCACTCGGCAGTCCTGGTCCCCATCCGCAGCCTGCACGACGTACTGGGAGCCCTCACCCTCGGCCGTGCCGACCAGCCCGAGCGGTTCACGGCGGCTGATATCGCCCTGTTGGAGGACATCGCCCGCCGCGCCGGCCTGGCCCTGGAGAACGCCCGCCTCTACCAGCGACAGCGCAAGGTGGCCGAGACCATGCAGCGTCATCTGCTGCCGAAGCTGCCGCGTGCGCCCGGCCGTGGCATGACCGCCCGCTACCTGCCCGCGCCGGACGCCTCCGAGGTCGGCGGCGACTGGTACGACGCGTTCACCCTGACGGACGGCGCCACCGCCCTCGCCATCGGCGACGTCGTCGGCCACGACCTGGACGCGGCGGCCGGCATGGCCCAGCTGCGCAACATGCTGCGCGCATACGCCCTGTCCCAGCAGAAGCCGCCGAGCAAGATCGTGGAATGGCTCGACCAGGCGACCCCGGACATCGCCGAAGTCTCCATGGCAACGCTGGTCTTCGCCCGCATGACGGAGAACGACGCGGGCCAGTGCGAGCTGTCCTGGACCAATGCGGGCCATCCGCCTCCGCTGCTGGTCACCTACGAGGGCGTGGCCCGCTATCTGACCGACGGCCACGGACTCCTGCTGGGCGTCGCGCCCGACCAGGTCCGTCCCGACGCGACGGTGGAACTGCCGCCCCGGGCAACTCTGGTCTTCTACACCGACGGCCTGATCGAGTCCCCGGGCCACAGCCTGGACGAAGGCCTGGACCGCCTGCGCCGCCATGCCGCATCCTTGGCCCACCGCCCCCTGGAGTCCTTCGCCGACCAGTTGCTGGCACGGGCGCGCCCACCGGACAACGACGACGACGTGGCCCTGCTGGCCGTGCGGCACGGGGTGGGCTCGACGTGAGGAGCCAGCGTGCGTCGAGCCCGCCACCATGGCGCGTGTACCAGATCGACCGACGCTGAATGACGGAGGCCATGTCCATGGCCGCCGACGAGATCGACCCTTCGTGTCTGCGCGGACCTCATCGACCCTTCGTGTCTGCGAGGACCTCACGGCGTCGGCAGGCTGGAGGTCCGGCTGCTTCGTGACGACGGGATCGGACCACGGCGCCTCCTGTACTGCCCGCAGCCGTGAGGGGTCAGCCTGGGCCTGGGCGGCGCACCGGGTGTCGGATACGGCCGGGGGAAAGCCTGACATCCCGGGGACCTGGCCGCACGGGCCACTGCGCGGATCGGCTGCCGCGGTCGGCTGTCAGTGTGCGCGCGGAAGGCTGACCTGGAAGTCCGCGCCGTGGTCGGGTCCGTCGGTGACGGTGAGTGTGCCGCCATGGTGCTGGATGACGTTGCGTGCGATGGCCAGGCCGAGGCCGGCGCCGCCCTCGTCGCGGGCGCGAGCCTCGTCGAGGCGGACGAAGCGTTCGAAGATGTGCTCGCGGTCGACCGGGGCGACGCCGTGGCCGTCGTCGGCCACGCTCAGCACGACCGTGTCCCCCGCTGCCCTGACGGTCACGGTGATCGAGGCGGCTGCGTGCCGCTGGGCGTTGTCGAGCAGGTTGCCGAGCACGCGGGAGAGCTGGGTCCGGCTGCCCTTCACCTCCGGTGCGGTGTCGTCGATGGTGACGGTCGGGGTGATGCGGTCGGTCGCGGCCCGCTGGGCGATGTCCTCGCGGACGAGAGCGGCGAGGTCGACGAGTGTGCCGGTGGGGCGTTCCCCGGCGTCCAGGCGGGCGAGCAGCAGCAGGTCGGCGGCCAGGTGCTGGAGGCGTACGACGTCCTGGTGCAGGTCGGTGGCGTCGAGCAGTTCGGGGTGCTGGGCCGCGACTTCCAACTGGGTGCGCAGGGATGCGATGGGGCTGCGCAGTTCGTGGGAGGCGTCGGCGACGAAGCGGTGCTGGCGTCGGACCGACTGCTCCAGGGCGGCGAGGGTGGCGTTGGTGGTGCGGGCGAGGCGGGCGATCTCGTCGCGTGAGGCGGGCTCGGGTACCCGGCGGGCCAGGTCGCCGCTGCGGGTGATCTCGGCCATCTCGGCGCGGATGCCCTCCACCGGGCGCAGCGCCCTGCGAGTGACGAGCCAGGTGACCGCCGCGACGACGGCGAGCAGGAACGGCAGGCCGGTCAGCATCGCCCGGGTGACCTGGCCCAGGGTGGCCTGTGAGTCCTCCAGCGAGGTGCCGGCGTACACCGTGTAGGTACGGCCGTCGTAGGTGGTTCCCTGGACTGCGGCGAAGGCGTAGTCGTGGGTGCCGTCGCCCAGCTTCACGGGGACGGTCTCGCGGTCCACGTCCGTGCCGACCTTCCCCCGGGCCGGAGTGGCGCCGTAGTGGTGGTCGCTTCCGTGGTCGTCGTTGCCGTGATCGTCGTCGCCGCCGTCGGAGGGGTGGCTCGTCGTGGTGCTGCCGGGAGCCGGGGCGGGGGCGTAGTCCGTGACGGGGCCGCGCCCGCGCAGGTCCTCTCCGGCGGCCAGGATCTTGCCGGCGGAGTCGACGACCTGGACGAGGCGCCCGCCGTCGTCGGGCAGGTCCAGCGAGCCGAAGTTCCCGTTCAGCGCGGCCTGGGAGCCCGCCACCGTACGGGAGGTGACCTCCGACTCCAGGCTCGCCCGGTCGACGAGGTTGTGGCGCAGCACGGCGACGATCGCGACACCGGCGGCGATGAGGGCGACGGACACGACCAGCGTGGCCGCGAGCGCCGCGCGGGCCCGTACCGAGGCGAAGGGCCTAGACATGGCGGCCGCCGTCGGCTTCCAGCCGGTATCCGGCCCCGCGCACGGTGGTGATGGAGCGCCGCCCGAAGGGAACGTCGATCTTGCGGCGCAGCGCGCTGACGTAGACCTCGACGATGTTGGGGTCGCCGTCGTAGGCGAAGTCCCACACATGCTCGAGGATGTCCGCCTTGGACAGGACCTGCCCGGCGTGCAGGGCGAGGTGCTCCAGGACAGCGAACTCCTTCGCGGTCAGCGCGATGTCCAGCCCGGCCCGCTCCACGCGCTTGGCACCCGGGTCGACGGTCAGGTCACCGATGCGGACCTGTGCGCTGCCGGCGCGGGTACGGCGGCGCAGCAGGGCCCGGATACGGGCCTGGAGCACGACGTAGGAGAACGGCTTGGTCAGATAGTCGTCCGCGCCGGTGTCCAGGCCCTCGGCCTCGTCGTACTCGCCGTCCTTAGCGGTGAGCATCAGGATCGGCGTGTCGTCACCGGCCGCCCGCAACTGGGCGCAGATCCGGTAGCCGTTCAGCCCGGGCAGCATGATGTCCAGCACGATCAGGTCGTAGTCCTGCTCCTGCGCCATGTGCAGCCCGGTGACGCCGTCGTGGGCCAGGTCCACGGCGAAACCCTCGGCGGCCAGGCCGCGGGCGACGGCGGTGGCGAGGCGTTTCTCGTCCTCAACAATCAACAGGCGCATGCCCTTGAGGGTCTCAGAACCTGCCTGAAGAGATCTTCAGGTTGCTTCAGCGGGGCTTCAGGATCGTCGGCGCACGGTGGTCCACGTCAGGCCGACACGTCGGCATCCCTGCGGCCTTCGCCGCAGACCGAAGGAAAGGACCACCTCACATGAAGGCCCTCAAGCGCACCCTGGCCGGACGTCGCCGCACTGTCGCCGCGGTGGTCGCCGCCACCGTCGTACTCGGCGGAGCCGGTGCCGCGTCCGCCGTCGCCTTCACCGACGACGACCACGACAGCACGCAGGCCGGCGCGAGCACCACGGCCGGCACGCGCCACGACGACCACGACGATCACAACCGTTCCGGCTCACACGACGATCACAACCGTTCCGGCTCACACGACGATCACAACCGTTCCGGCTCACACGACGACGCCGACGACGGTGCTCTCGCCAAGGGCACCGGGGTCGACCTGAAGCAGGCCGTCGACACGGCCGCCAAGTCCGTCGCGGGCACCGTCACCGAAGTCGAGCTGGACGGGCAGCACAGCAAGGCCGTTTGGAAGGTCCACATCGTCGACGGCAAGGGCGCGGAGTACGAGGTGGCGGTGAACACCGCCGACGGCAGGACCACCACCGACAGGGCCCACCACGGCGAAGACGCGGACGACCACGGCGACGCCGCATTGGCCAAGTCCGCCGGAACGAGCCTGGGCCAGGCCGTGGACAGGGCCCTCGACAAGGTCCCCGGCACCGCCACGGCTGCCGAGTTCGACCACGATCACGGCAGGACGGGCGCCTGGCACGTCGACATCGCCGACAGCCACGGCATCGAGCACGAAGTCGCCGTCGACACGCGCACCGGCAAGGTCACCACCACGCACGCCGCTCGGGGCAACAGGGGCGGGAAGGGCACGGACGACGACCGCGAGCGCGACTGACCTGCCACACGGCAGCGCGGCAGCTTCCACTGCCGTGACCGGCCTGGCGGACCGCAGGTGATCAAAGTCCTGACGGGACGGAGCGGATGTCAGCGATGACCGGTCCACGTGGGCCCTGATGCGCCGCTGCGCCGCGGCGGTGTCCCGGGGCCGCTATCGCGGCCGGCCTCGGGACGGCCGGAGGTGCCGCTCGGCACAGCACCCGCATGGCTGAATGCGCTATAGTCGATCTTGAGCGCGTCGACCGAATTCCGGCCGGTGGGCTGTGCGTTGGTGGTCCAAGGAAAGACGTCCCGCTTCCTGCGGGGAGATGCAGGTGCAAGGCCTGCCCGGCGCTCGATACGAACCCCCGTCTCCGACACCTCGGAGGCGGGGGTTTCGCATGCCCGGGCATCGTTGCGGTGCGGGCTGCTGTTACCCACTTTCGGGTGCCGGCCGGTCGTGGCCGCTGCGGCCTGAGCGCGAAGAGCCATCTCACCGGCGACAGCCGTCCACGATCCCTGACCATCACCTCCCACCCGTTCCGCGATCTGTGCGGCACCGCGGCGGACGTGCGCATCACAGCGATCGACCCCGCATGCCGTGACGCCCCCGACACCACGGTTCTTCGGGCCCTGCCGGCAGGCAGCGGTCCTGGAGCCCCGGAAACGCCGGCGCCTCTTCACGCTGACCGAGGCGTCGAACGGCACTGACACCAACGGCCCACCGATGGGCGGGCAGCGGAGGTGGCTCGGCTCGGCGGCGGCCGCCGACCCCACCGCCGTCATGAGCGCAAGCCCGCGCCTTCCTGGTGTTCGTCGGTCGGGCCGTCAGGGTGTGGAGCGCTGCGTCAGTACCTCCCACTCGTCGTCGGGGCACACGTTCCGGCCCACGTGCACCTTGGTCGTAGCCGTGATCGCCCCGCCGTCGTGCTGTGGCACAGCACGACGGATACCCTGACCTCCCTCAACGGCGTAGCAGGGCAACAGGGGCAGGGCGCGACACGGTGGCGAGCGGCAAGGAACCACGCAGGGCGTTCGACCGTCCCGACGCGTACGGCGGCGGCTTCGCCGCGGCGGCCGAAGCCGTCATCGCCGCCCGGGATGCCGGCCGGGGCCAAGCGCCCTCGTCCGTTGAGTTCCGGGACGCCCCGACAGCGGCTGGGCGTTGAGAACCGACGGCACCCGGCCGCCGGGCGGCGCGTCCCTGCCGGCCCCCACGGACGCGTCCCTGCTCACCCTGCTCGGCCTGAGCCCCCAGGAGGGTGCCGTCTACCAGCTCCTCGTCGACCGGCCCGACAGCGATCCCGCCGCGCTGGCGGGCCGGTCGACGGGGCCGGCCCCCGAGGTGGAGCGCGCCCTCGGCATCCTGGTCGAACGCGGCCTTGCCAGCGCCGACCACAGCGACGACAGCGCCCCGCGCTATCGCGCCGCCTCGCCGGTGCTCGCCCTCGGTCCGCTCCTGGAATCCCGCCGCTCCGCCCTGCACCGCGTCGAGTCGCTGGTCGCGGATCTCGCCGAGCGGCACCGCTCCGCCCGGGCCCATGCCGCGGGTGCGCCCATCGAGGTGCTGTCGGGCGCCGCGGCGATCCGGCGCAGGCTGCTGTCGATGCAGAACCAGGCCGTCGGTGAGGTGTGCACCATGTTGCCGCCGCGACGGGTGCCCGCGGTGCTCACCTTCGTGGAGAACCACGACGAGGTCGAGCACGAGATGGCCCGGCGCGGGGTCGTCATGCGCAGCGTCATCGAGCGCGACTGGCTCAAGCATCCCGAGACCGCCACCGCGTTGGCCACCTACGTGGCCGAGGGCCAGCACATCGTCGTCGCCGACAAGGTGCCCATCAAGCTGATCATCGTCGACCGGCGCATCGCCCTGCTGCCCCTCGACCCGGAGCGCGAGGGCGAACCCATGGCGCTCGTCGTGCACCGCACGGGGCTGCTCACCGCGCTCGGCTCGCTCTTCGACGAGTACTTCGAGAAGGGCTGGCGGCTGGGCGCCTCCGTCCCCGGCCCCGGTCCGGGCGATCCCGGTCAGGCGCGACTCGAACCCGTCGATCGGCAGATCGTCGCCCTGCTGCACGTCGGCCTCACCGACGCGGCCATCGCCCGCCAGCTCGGCATGGGCCACCGCACCGTCCAGCGCCGCCTGCACGCCCTCATGGCGGAGGTCGGCGCCGCCACCCGCTTCCAGCTGGGCTGGCACGCCGCCCGGTCCGGCTGGCTGGACGAGACACCCACGAACCAGCCGGAATCCCACCGGAGTTGAGGCGCGTTTACGCCAAGGCATATTCGCGCCGGGGCCGATCCCTTGTACGCGGATGGGACCGTGCCGAAGCATCGAGGCCACCGCTGCCCGTGGGGCCCTGCACCCGCGCATCAGTGCGAGTTCACGTATCCGTACACAATGGAGAGGGTTCCCGTGTTCCCCACGAGACCAAGAGAACTCCGCCGGGTCCTGGCCACCACAGTGGTCGTCGCGGCCACCGGAGCGTCGCTGCTGTCCACACCCGCCTGGGCCGAGGACGAGGTACCGCAGCCCGCGAGCGTCACCGCCGACCAGGTGCCGGTCGCACCCGCCATGACCGAGGGCCTCGACACCGCCGCTCGCACGGGGACACCCGCCGAGGCGGCCCGCGCGCACCTCAAGGCCCATCAGGACAGGTACAAGGTCCCGGTCTCCGACCTGAAGACGCTCAAGACCACCAAGGTCGGCAAGCAGTCCTCGGTCCGCTTCCAGCAGAAGCACGACGGGGTACCGGTCTTCGGAGCCGAGTACGCGGTGCAGACCGAGCCGGCCGACGGCGGCCAGAAGGTCCTCTCCGCCACCGGCACCCTCTACACCGACCTCACCGTCTCCACCACCCCGAAGGTCACCGAGGCCACCGCGAAGCAGCGGATGTTCTCGCTGGACTCACACATGGGCACCATCAAGGGCGCGCAGACCGCCGAGCACGGCCTCGTCGTCCTGCCCAACTCCCATGGTGGCACTCTGACCTGGCACTTCACCGTGACCGGCGCCCGCGCCGACGGCAGTCCGGTGCGCCAGGAGGTGTACGTCGACGCGAACGTCGGCGGCATCGCCCTGTCGTACAACAACGTCGACGCGGCCGACTCCACGCCCGTGACGGGCACCGGCGTGCGCGTCGACGGCAGCGAGGCGAAGCTGAACGCCGATCAGGAGGCGGACGGCTCGTACACCCTGGTCGATTCCACCCGCGACATGTTCGCGCGGACCGGCGGCCAGATACGCACCTACGACGCGCAGCGAAAGAACTACACGCTCGTCGCGGGCGGTCCGGTCACCGACGACGTCCCGTTGGTGAAGTCCTCGACCGACCGTTTCGACGGCGCGAACACCACCTCCGGCGCCGTCGACGCCCACGTCAACGCCGCCAAGGTCTACGAGTACCTCAAGGACCAGCTCGGCCGTGACGGCATCGACGGCAAGGGCGGCAGCATCTACTCCGTCGTCAACGTCGCCAGCAACGGCAAGGACTACGCCAACGCCTTCTGGGACGGCTCCAAGATGGTGTACGGCCACATGAACGGCGTGCCGCTGTCGGTGGGCCTGGACGTGGTCGGCCACGAGATGACGCACGGCGTCACCGAGCACGCCGCCGGGCTCGTCTACCTCAACCAGTCGGGCGCCCTCAACGAGGCGATATCCGACTACTTCGGCAACGCCATGGAGACCGCCGACAAGGGCATCGCCATGAGCGATCCCACGTCCGGACTCGTCGGCGAGTACCTGTGCAACGGCACCAAGCCGCTCGAGAACTGTGCCCTGCGTGACCTGAACGACGGCCGCAGCGCGCAGAAGGACTACATTCCCGTCACGCTCGACTACGACAACGGCGGAGTGCACACCAACTCCACCATCGTCGGCGGCGCGCTGTGGGACATGCGCAAGAACATCGACACCAAGCTCGCCGACCAGATCATCTACCGGGCCGCGGAGAACTACCTCACTCCGCTGTCGGGCTTCACCGACATGCGCAACGCGGTCACTCTCGCGGCGAAGTCGATGAAGGTCTCCACGACCGACATGGCCGCGATCAACAAGGCCTTCGACGGCCACGGCATCCAGCAGGGCTGGGAGCAGAAGGGCGGCACGCACGACGGCGCCACGATCAGCGCCGACATCCTGCCCGCCTACGAGGTCTACGGCGGCGTCGACGAGCAGGCCGCCCAGGTCAACGGCGACGTCTACGCCATCAGCCACGGCGACGCGGTCGCCTGGGACCAGGGCAGTGCCGCGTTCGGCATCACCGTCGGCCGGTTCAGCAAGCAGAGCGGTGACTCAGATCACGAACTCGCCCAGAAGGGCGCCTACCTGATCGATCCGTACCTCGACAACGACCGCGTCGTCTTCACCCGGATCACCGCCGACGGCGTCGGCGTCTACCAGGCCGGCGACAAGGGCCAGGGGGAGATCAAGAAGCTGGTCGACGAGCCGGGTGCGGACGAGACCGAGCCGGTCACCGAGAACGGCGCCCTCGCCTACATCCGCACCACTCCTGACGGCGAGCAGGACGTCATGCTCCGCAAGGCCGACGGGACCACGGTCAATGTGACGCCCGAGCCCGGCACCAAGGCGTCCCACCTCGCCATGAAGAACGGCACGATCGCCTGGGCCGGCGGAGACGGGACGTACCTCTACATCCACAACATCGCCACCGGCACGACGCAGAACAAGCGGATCGGCGGCTTCCTGTTCAATTACATCTCGGACATCCAGCTCACCTCGGACCGCGTCTTCTACCGCGTGACGAACGGCTTCCTGATCCCCGGCACCACGCTGGGCTCGACGCCGGCCAGCGACGTGAACCAGATGGCGAACCTGCGTTATCCGTCGGGCCTCTACGTCGCCCAGTTCTCCGTGAACGACAACTACCTGGCGTACTCGACGTACACCATCTGGGGCGCCCTCGGCGCCTGGGACGGTCCCCCCAAGACGAAGGTCGCCAAGACCTCCGACGTGCTGGCCGGCCTGAACGACTTCAGCCGCGTCTCCTGCTCATCCGGCTCGCAGCTGGCCCCGTCCCTCGGTGACGGCCAGCGCGTCGTCTGGCTGGACACCACCGCCGCCGCGACGGACGTCGTGACGCGCGAGACGTTCGCGGGCACCTGCGCCTAGCCCCCACGGCACTACGGCACCGGAGGCGGCCGCCCGTTCGACGGGTGGCCGCCTGCGTCGTGCCGGTCGAACGGCACAGGGTCGCGGAGCGAGGACTCGCCCGTGGGGTGCTCGTCGCATGCGGGCCGGGCGGGCGCCTGACCGCTGCCGCGTCGGCCCGTGCGCACGGGGCGGCCCAGGACGACTCCGAACAGGACGAGTACCAGCCCGCAGAGTTGCTGGGCCGTCAGCACTTCTCCGGCGACTGCCGTGCCGAGCAGCACACCCGTGACGGGGTTGAGCAGTCCGATCAGCCCCACCGTCCCCGCGGGCAGGTGCCGCAGTCCGGTGAACCAGGCGGTGAAGGCGACAGCGGTGGCGACCAGGGCGACGTAGCCGAAGGCAAGGAGCGCCGGTGTGTGGAGCGCGGGCGGAGGGCCCTCCACGGCCGCGGCGACCGGCAGCAGGAACAGACCCCCGGCGGTGAGCTGCCAGGCGGTCGAGGCGAGCACGTCGGCACCGGCGCTCCACCGCTTGGCCAGGATGTGGCCGAAGGACGACACGAGCATGGCCGCGGCCGAGGCGAGGACTCCCGGCACGCTCACCCCGGCGACCCCGGTGAGCAGCATGAGACAGACCCCGGCGAGCCCGATCGCGGCGCCGGCCAGGTGCGAGACGCCGGGCCGCTCGGACACGAGGGCCCAGGCGATGAGCATCATCGCCAGCGGGGACACGGCCATCACGGTCGAGGCGACGCTCGTCGCCAGCAGCTGGGAGGCGGCATAGACGAGCACGAAGAACACGCTCACGTTGAGCAGCCCGAGCACCGCGGACCGCCACCACCACGCGCCGCGTGGCCGCTGCCTGCACAGGCCCAGCAGGACGAGGCCGGCGGGCAGCGCCCGCAGGGCGGCCCCGAAGAGCGGGCGGTGCGCCGGCAGGTACTCGTGTGTGACGAAGTAGTTGGTGCCCCAGGCCACCGGCGCGACCGCGGTCAGTGCCACCCAGCGAAAATCGGCTTCCATGGAAGGTAATATAGCTTCCATGGAAGCTACTATGGTGTCCATGGACGATCCGCAATCGCTGGACCGCGTGGCCCGCATCCAGGCCGACTGGCGCCGCGAACGACCCGACGTCGACATCACTCCGCAAGGAGTCATCGGCCGACTGCACCGCCTTGCCGGCCAGCTCACCGAGGAGCTCTGCCTCGTCTACGGCCGCTACGGTCTCAGCGAGGGGGAGTTCGACGTCCTCTGCGCACTGCGCCGAGCCGGTGAGCCCTACGAGCGGGCACCCGGCGAGCTCGCGGCGCACACCATGGTCACCACCGGTGCGATGACGAAGAGAGTGGACCGTCTTGAGAAGGCCGGGCTCGTCACCCGCCGCCGTTCCGACGGCGACCAGCGCGGCCGGATCGTGGCCCTCACCGGTCCCGGACGCGAACTGATCGACCGCGCGTTCACCGACCACATGCGCAACGAACGCCGGCTGCTGGATCTGCTGACCCCCACCGAGGCCGAGGCACTCGAGACGCTGCTCACCACCTGGCTCTCACGCATGGCCGACCCACGCCCTTCCGGCAGCGAGTGACCCGCCGCCCCCGGGGTGCGACCAGAACATGGAAAAGGCCCGCTGGACGGACTCCCCCAACGGGAAAGCCGCCCAGCGGACCGGTCAGGACGTGATCAGCGCACGGCGTACGCGTCGAACACGGTCTGGACGACGGAGTTGCCGCCTGCGTCCGTCAGTTCGGTCTTCAGCGTGACCGGCTTGCCGGCCGCGCCCGCGTGGTTCACGGTCGCGGTCCAGTGGCCGTCACTCTGCGAGGTGGTGCCCTCGGTCCAGGTCTCGCCACCGTCGTAGGAGTACGAGACCTTGGCGGCGACCAGCTTGCCGGGCGTGTAGCCCGCGTGACCGGTGACGCTCAGGCCGATCGTCTGACCGTCCTTCGCCGGAAGGGTCTTGAGCCCGTCCGTGTCCAGGTCGTAGCCCGGGAAGAGCAGTGGAATGCCCTGGGAGTAGGCGTTCTCGTCCCGGTGCGAGCGGAACTTCCAGACCGTCTGGGTGCGGGTGGACCGCTTCCACACGGCGGCGGGCGAGCCGAACTTCATGGTGTCCATGGTGAGTTCGTACGCGGCGTCCTCGGCCGGGACGGTGAACACCCCGGACGGCCACCCGGTCTCGCCGATCACCTTGCCGCCGCTGGTGAGCTTCATGCTGCCGATGTCCCCGAAGGAGCCCTGGATGCCCATGTGCTCGGTGTCGCCCCAGAAGGCGGGTGCCACGCCGATGAGGTTGTCCTGCCGTTCGGCGGCCAGTTGAGGCTTGCCGTCGGCGTCGCGCGGCGCGGTCGGGGCCGGGATGCCCCGGTACCAGCTCTCCGCCCGCTTCGAGCCCCCGGTGTACGTGCGCGCCTGGTCGGCCATGGCCTCGCCCCAGGGGAAGCTGGAGGAGAGGTAGCGCGTCCACGCGGTGTCGCCCGCCGAGTAGTACTCGGTGCGCTTGCTGGGAACGGCGACGGAGTCGCTGGCGGCGGAGAACACCCCGCCGTACGGCCGGCCCATGACCATCGTGTCGACGTAGTCCGTCGCGACGCCCATCGCCTCGTAGGCCGAGGTGACCGTGCCGAGCTTCCTGTCCTGCACCCGGTAGGTGCGGTCCGAGGTGATCGGGCCGGTCTCGGGGAAGGCGAGGTTGTAGACGAACGGGCTGACGGCGGTGGCCTTCCAGCGGAGCGTCACCGGTCCCTCGGCCAGCGCGGCCTTCAGTGCGGCGGCCTCGTCCGCCTCGATGCCGAGCGAGGGCAGCGGCGCCTGGCCGAAGCCGATCGAGGGCTGCCAGGGGCCCGCAGCCGGGCGGTGGGCGAGAACCGCCTTCGCGCCCGCGGCCTTCGCGTTTCGCGCCAGGTTGTACAGGTAGCCGTCGTCGCCGGCCTCGACCAGCGCGATCTTCCCGGCGACACCCGCGGCCCGCAGTTCCTCGGGGGTGCCGGTGCCCGCGTCGACCAGCGCGGCCTCGCCCGCCCCGTCGAGGTTGACGGAACCGGTGCTCGCCGTCCTCGGGTGGAGTGCGGCACCGCCGACGACCGACAACTGCTCGATCTGCGGGGCGTACATGCGCCAGAAGCCGGTGAACTCGAAGTCGCCGTCGCGCGCCTTGCCCTGCACGTCCGCCAGGTAGGTCCGCACGCTCCGGTTGCCGGTGATGGAGCCGGAGTGGAGCCAGGTCCCGTCCCAGGTACGGCCGAAGGACAGGGTCGTGGAGCGGCTCTCGGAGGCGCGGTCCGCGGTCTCCACCTGGAGCCGGTGCGCCTTGCGGGCGTCGAGCACCAGAGTGGTGTCCTTGGCGACGTCGACCTGGGGCCGGGCGAGGTAGCCGACGGACTCGGCCATGCGGCCTGTGGCGTCCGCGGCGTCCGGCGTGATGACGAAGCCGGAGACGAAGTACGCGCCGGGGCGCACCCGGTAGACCTGGTCGGCGGCGCCGTCGTTGAAGCGGCGCTCGCCGCTGGAGGTGTCGGTGCCGATGACGTCCAGCGAGGAGGAGCCCGTGGCGGGCTTGCCGGCGCGGTCGATCAGTTTGACGCGCAGGGTGACGGTCTCCGGCTCGACGTACAGGGAGAACGGGGTGGAGACCTTCACACCGCCGGGTCCGGTGGCCAGTACGCGCCCGGTGACGTCGCCGTACTGGGCGGCCTTCAGGTTCGCGGCCGGGTCGATCCGCAGCGGGACCTTCACGGTGGCCCCGGCCGGGACGGTGACGGTGTTCTCGTCGAGCGCGGCGACCGGCGAGCGGACCTCGGAGCCGTCGTTGCCGGTGACGCCCTGGACCTTCAGCGACAGCTTCACCGACTCGGTGCCGGAGTTGGTGTAGGGGAGGTCGACGGTGGTGCGGTCGCTCCTGTCCTGCGGCCATGCGAAGGTGCCGGCCTGGACGGCGGGGGCGCCGACCACCGTGGTGTCGATCGCGGCCTTCACATCGAGCCGGCCGGCGCCGGACGCGCGGACGTCGCCGGGGATGTCGCTCTTCGCGGACGACACCAGAGCGGTCTTGACCTGCTGGGCGGTCCAGTCCGGGTGTCGCTGCTTCACGAGCGCGGCGGCGCCCGCCACGTGCGGGGTGGCCATAGACGTACCGGACATCGACCGGTAGGCGTAGATGCCCCGGCCGCCCGCGGCCGCGGCGGAGATGTCGACGCCGGGTGCGGCGATCTCCGGCTTGAGGGTGTGCGCGCCGATCACGGGTCCGAGGCTGGAGAACCAGGCGGTGGAGTCGTCGCGGTCGACGGCGCCGACGGTCAGCACGCTCGGGGCGCAGCCGGGCGAGGAGACGGTGTTGAGGCTCGGGCCGGAGTTGCCTGCCGCGACGACGAACAACGTGTCCTTGCTCTGGGCGAGTTTCTCGGCGGCGACGCTCATCGGGTCGGTGCAGTCGGTCGGCTCCGGGCTGCCCAGGCTCATGGAGACGACATCGGCCTTCTGGTCGACAGCCCACTGCATTCCGGCGATGATCCAGGACTCGGCGCCGTAGCCGCCATCGTTGAGGACCTTGCCGTTGAGCAGTTCGGTGTCGGGGGCGACGCCCTTCTTCCTGCCGTCGCTCGCGGCACCGGAGCCGCCGACGGTGGAGATGGTGTGGGTGCCGTGGCCCTGCCGGTCGTCGGTGGTGCTGGAGTCGGTGAAGTTCTCCGAGGCGGCGATCCGGCCCTTGAGGTCGGGGTGTTCGGCGTCGGCTCCGGTGTCGAGGACGGCGACCTTGGTGCCCTTGCCGGTGTACCCGGCCGCCCAGGCGAGGTCGGCGCCGATCTGCTTGGTGGACCGGTCCAGGGTGGCCTGGACCTTGCGGTCGAGCCAGAGCTTCTTCAGACCGGAGGCGGAGCGCGAACGGGTGTTGGTCACGTCCGCCCAGAAGTCGGCGGCCTTCGCCTTGTCGGTCTTGAGCGCGACGCCGTCGACGGCGTCCAGCACCGGGCCGCGCTTCGCGCCGCGCGGGGTGACGGGCGCGGTGCGGCCCGCGGCCTCGCCGTAGACGGCGATCAGCGGCAGCGCGGTGGTGTGCGCGTCGTCGTAGCCCTGGCGGATGAGCCCCGTGACGTTGAAGAGCTCCTCGTCGACCTTGCCCGCGGCCAGCGCCCGAGCGGCGGTGTCGGGGTAGACGTAGAGGTCCTTGCCGGACTGACGGGTCTGCAGGAGGGGCTCGGAGCCGTCCTCGCGCGGCAGTGCGGTGACCGACGCGGCCCCCGAATCGTCCGTGCGGACCAGGACCTTGTCTCCGGTGACCAGGGTGACGGTGACCGGTCGTCCTGCGTTGGCGCCGGCCGCGCTGCCGGTCAGTGGTCTCTTCGCGGTCGGCTCGTCCTGCGGCGAGGCCGCGGACGGTGCGATCGCGGTGACGGCCAGGACGGCGGCGGTGGCCGCCCCCAGCGCCGGACGCGATATCGGACGCATCGCTCTCCCTAAGTAAAACCGGGCCACCTCTGAACAAGCAGTGATGTTCCGGAAGTTGTCGGTGCTGCCGTGGCGTCACATTGGCAGAGCGACGGGCGACGAAGTGATGATGTTCGCGGCGGGTTTACGCCGTGGCCGCTTTCCGCCGCGGCTGGACGCCCGAGGACAGCGACGGCGCAGGTCTCCGATCTCGCCACCGACCGGCGAGCCCCAGCAGCGCCATGAACTGGATCAGGTGGAGCCGGCGTCGGCGACCGGAGGCCGGGGGAGCGGTGCCGTGGATCCTGTCAGGAGGGCTCTACGGCTGCCTGATCAGTCCTGCCGGGGCTGGGATGAAAGGACGGCGGATTCCTGGGATCGGCGACCGTGAACGGCTGGAATCCGGGGTCCGCGATCGCGCGCCAGATGAACTCCGAAGCGGACATGTCGAGGTGGGTGCCATTCCTCGCCCCACATCGGTCGCGCGACCAGGGGCCAGGTGGCTGGGTCGGCGGAGCTGTCGGCAAGCCAATAGAACCGGCCGCCCGTCTCCGACCTGCCCCACATGATCAAACCGCTGCCCTCGGTCGGGTCGTACAGTTCGAACGGGTTGAAATACCCGGCCATCCACTCCGGGTCCTCTTGAGACTTCCGCCGCAAGCTGCGCCAGAAACGCAGCAGGGAATCCGCGCCCTCGCCGTTCCGGAGGGGGAAGACGTAGAAGGAAAAGGATCCCGGTCCGAAGCGGACACCGAGTTCCTTCCAGTCGGTCGGCAACCGAGTGCCGAGTCCGGACTCGACCGCGGTCCAGTCGCACTCCTGCCGAGGCCCATGCCGGCCTGTCGTCTCCTGCAGGCGATCCAACCAGTGCACTGCCCTTGCTCCCTTGCCAGGCGTGACTACCGGGCCGGCTCACAGTATTCCCGTCGGGGGATCTCGACGGTGCCCCTGACTGACTCGGCGTGACGCAGCCGCACACCCGGACCCGGCCGCGGACTCTGCCGGCTCCCACGTTCGACGGGCAGGTCGCGTTCCAAGCGGTTCCACACGTGCCGGGACGACTCAGCACCCTTTCGGCCGTCGGCCTCGTCGCACCACGATGACACCACCCTGCCGAGCGCCCGCGATTCCTGGCAGGGCATCAACTCGCAGGCGGGCAGGGTAAACACTCGAAGCTCACCGCGACAACCAGATGTAACTTACAGCAAGCGTTCATCCAAGGCTCGCGACGGCGTCATTCGCGCGTATCGGTTGATCTCTGTAATCGGGTACGCGCTCATGATCGAAATGGGCGCAGCGGGGGTGTTTCCCCGCTTCTCCTCTTCATCCGAGGTTCCAATGAGATTGATGGTCTTGAACCATCGACACAAGAGACCCATGCTGGTCGTGCTCGCCACGGCGACCGCGCTAGCCGCCGCACCTGCCGTCGCATACGCGGACAGCGGTCCGGTCCCGCCGGTCGCCGTTGCTCCGGCCAACGTAGATCCGGTCACCGGTGCGCCGGCCGACGGTGCTCGGGCCACCGGTGCGCCCGACACCGGTGCACCGGCCACCGCGGCGCCCGTCACCGGCGGAATCCCCTTGACCAACACGTCCGAGAGGATCGGCCCGGGGATCGGCCTCCAGCACGTGAAGGCGCTGGCCCAGAAGGGCTGGTACGACGCGCAGTTCCTGAACGTGGACCTGTCCGACGGTGCGGTCCGCACGGACCTGCTGACCTCCGGACCGGTCGCCTCCGGCGGCCCGCTCAGCAAGGCCGCCAACAAGGCCGGCGCCGTCGCGGGCGTCAACGGCGAGTTCTTCGACATCGGCAACTCCAACGCGGCCCTCGGCGGCGAGGTCCAGGCCGGGAAGCTGATCAAGTCCGCCGACACCGGCGGCCGTCAGCACGTGGGCGTCAGCAAGGACGGCATCGCCCAGCTCGTGGACCTGACGGTCGACGCGAACGCGAACTTCGCGGGTGCGGACCACAAGGTGCTGTCGCTCAACGCCGCGAACGGCGGCGGGGTCCCGGCCGACGGCCTGATCGCGTTCACGTCGGCGTGGGGCGACTACAGCCGCAACCGCGGCCTGACGGGCGTACCCAACGACCAGATCGCCGAGGTGCTGGTCGAGAACGGCTCGGTCGTGTCGGTCACGCCGAACGGTCCCGCGGGCTCGGGGCCGATCCCGGACGACGGTTTCGTGCTCGTCGGGCGCGGCGCCGCGGCGACCGCGATCCGCGCACTGCGGCCCGGCGACCCGGTGAAGCTCAGTTACGATCTCGCCGACAACGCGGCCAAGACCATGAAGTTCGCGCTCGGCCACGGCGGCACCATCGTCTCCGGCGGCAAGGCCGTCAGCGGTCTCGACACCTCGATAGCCCCGCGTACCGCGCTCGGCTTCAAGGACGGCGGCAGGAAGCTCGTGCTCGCCACCTGGGACGGCCCGGGCGGCACCGGCAAGGGCGGCATCGGGATCGACGAGGAAGCGCGTGAGCTCGCCGCGATGGGCGTGGAGACCGCGGTCAACCTCGACGGCGGCGGCTCGACCACCATGGTCGCCCGCGCTCTCGGCGAGGACTCCGCGACCGTCCGCAACGTCCCGTCCGACGGCCAGGAGCGCAACGACCCCAACGGCGTAGGCGTGTTCGTCACGAAGGGCGACGGCAAGCTGGACCAGCTCCTCGTCAAGCCCGCGCCGGGCGCGGCGTCGGCCGACGGCGGCGTGAAGGTCTTCCCGGGGCTGCACCGCGCGCTCGTCGCGGAGGGCGTCGACGACCACGAGACGCCGGTGACGGTCGACCCGAAGTCCGTGCGGTGGAACGCGAACGGAGGGCGCGTCCAGGGCGGCACGCTCGCCGCCTCGGCCAAGGCGCACGGCGCGATCACGGTCGACGCTCATGCGGGCAGCAAGAAGGCCCAGGCGAAGGTCACCGTCCTCGGCCCGGTCAGCAGGGTGGAGCTGTCGTCCCAGCGCCTGTCGATCGCCGACGCGAAGCCCGACAACGCTGTCACCGTCTCCGTGACCGGCCGCGACGCCCAGGGCTACACGGCTCCGGTCGACCCGCGGGACCTCTCGCTCGACTACGACCACAGCGTCGTCGACATCAAGTCCGTGGACGGCAAGCTGAAGATCACACCGCTCACCAACGCGGGCACGATCCTCACGGTCTCGGTCGGCGGCAAGTCCGCCCAGCTCCCGATCACCGTCGGCGTGCAGACCAAGACGGTCTACGACTTCGACGACGACGTGCTCTCGCGCTGGCGCAACAACAGCACCGCGGCCACGACGTTCTCGGCGGACCCCGACGGCCTGCGGATCGACTTCAACGCGATGCGCAACGTGGGCATCACGGCGACTTCGGCGGCCGCTCGCGTCCCGGTACCCGGCCAACCGCTGCGCCTGCGAGTACGACTCAAGTCGAGCATCAGCGTGCCGAACGGTCTGACCTACATCAGCTACGTCGACGCGGACGGCAAGAGCAACGGCGTCTACGGCAGTGGCCTGACCGCGAGCGGCGACTGGCAGAACGCGTCGTTCACGCTGCCGGCGAACACGAAGTTCCCGATCGCGGTCTCGGGCTTCCAGGGCATCAACACGAGCGTCGCCCAGCAGAAGGCAGGCACGTTCGTCCTGGACCGCATCGAGGCCGACGTCCCGACGTCGATCGACCTGCCCGCCCAGCCCGACCTGCAGCCCGACCCGCTCGTCTCCGACGACGGCTCGCTGCTCCAGGGCAAGGACACGTGGAAGTTCGCCACGCTGTCGGACGTACAGTTCACGGCCGACAACCCAGCCCTGACCCAGGTCGCGACGACCGCCATCAAGCGGATCCGCCAGACCCACCCGGACCTGATCGTCCTCAACGGTGACGTCACCGACCGTGGACTGCCGCAGGACCTCTCGCTGGCCCGCAAGGTGCTCACCGACGCCGGGTGCGACCTCATCCCGGTCGGCCAAGAGCCGGCGGAGAACAGCACGCCGGACCCGAAGTCCGGCTCGGTTCCCTGCTACTACGTGCCGGGCAACCACGAGTCCTACGGCCTCGACAACGTCCAGCAGGACCTGACGAACTTCACCAAGGAGTTCGGCCGGCCGTACCGGACGTTCGACCACAAGGGCACGCGGTTCATCCTGCTCGCCAGCTCCCTCGGGTCGCTGCGCGGGACGGCGTGGGACCAGCTCCCGATGCTCCAGAAGGCACTCGCCGACGCCAAGAAGGACAAGTCGGTCCACAACGTCATGGTCTTCGCCCACCACCCGGTGGACGACCCCGCCGAGACGAAGGCCAGCCAGCTCGGTGACCGCGACGAGGCCGCGCTGGTCGAGCACATGCTCACGGACTTCCGTGACTCCACGGGCAAGGGCGCCGCGATGGTCGGATCCCACGCCCAGATCGCCGACGTCCACCGCATCGAGGGTGTCCCGTACACGGTGCTGCCGTCGTCGGGCAAGGACCCGTACGGCACGCCGGACCGCGGCGGCTTCACCGGGTGGGTCGACTGGTCCGTCGGCTCGCAGCGCAACGCGGACCAGCAGTGGCTCGAGGCCGACGTGCGCGCCTTCGCGCAGTCCATCACGCTCGACACCCCGGACTCGCTCCAGGTCGGCAAGGCCGTGCAGCTCTCGGGCAGCATCGTGCAGCCTGAGGGCGTGGGGACGGGCACGCGTGTGGTGCCGTTGCGGTACCCGATGTCGGTCGACTGGAGCGGCTCGTCCGACCTGGCGATCGGCAGCGGCAAGCAGGTCATCGACAAGGCCCGCGACGAGGGCAGGGTCGCGATCCTCGACCCGCAGACCCGGACGCTCACCGCGCTGCGCAAGGGCTCGGTGACCGTATCGGTGACGAACGACTCGATGCGCCCCTACGCCGACGACAGCTCACTGGCGCCGATCACGACCTCGAAGACCATCCAGGTCAAGTGACCGTGACCACCACGGGCGGGCAGCCGTTGCGGATCGGCTCCTGAACTGTCCGGTCCGACGTACGAGGCGGTCCGGCTGGGGGCGAGCAGATATGTGCTCGCCCCCAGCCCCCGATCTCCGGCAGAACGAGCGCCTACTTCGCATCGCCGGTGATCCGGCTGATCACGGGACAGGGCGCTGCGGCAGCGGCGTCGCTGTTCCCTGTAGCCGCCCTTCAGGGCCGGCGACGCCGGCAGGGCATCGCGGTCGGCGAAGTGCTTGCAGGGCGCAGCGCCCCTCACACCGGCTGCGTGGCCGTTTGACTCTGCTGGGTCACCGTGGCGACGAGCTCGCCGTCGTTGCCGGCGGCGGGCGCCGCGAGACCCGGCAGGGCGCTCGCCGCGAGTGCGACAGCTGACGCGCGGACCGGACGCATGGGGTGCTTCCTTCCGGTACGGCCGGGCCCATCATCGATGTGGACCGTGCCTGTCCCTGCGAGGGCAGGAAG
Organism: Streptomyces carpinensis; assembly: GCF_002154505.1. Taxonomy (GTDB): domain Bacteria; phylum Actinomycetota; class Actinomycetes; order Streptomycetales; family Streptomycetaceae; genus Streptomyces; species Streptomyces carpinensis. Next base: position 26,863 of record NZ_MUBM01000248.1, read on the forward strand.
GGGCCGGCCCGATGCGATCCACGATGGGCCAAAAGGGTGACGGCGCGCTCACTGCCCACATCATCGCCACGGCCGTGATCGTCAGCACGGAGAACGCTGCGCGCCGTCCGGAACGGTGTTGATCGTGGCCGTAGCCACCGGTGTCACCGCATCCTGACCTCGTCGATATCACTTCGGCCAGGGGGCTTCGACAATGCGCTCGACCATGGTTTTGCGGCGGAAGCCGGGAACGAAATGTTCCAGCACGTCCGCGTTGACGGTCCCATAGGTGGTGTCCGGGCGATCTTTGAGCCCCTCGACGAAGACCTGCAGGAATTCCTTCTTGAAATCTCCACGCGGGTGTGCGGCGATGATTTCGTCCACCTGGCCGCCGTCCAGACCGTCCAGCCCCCAGCCGACCGCGTCGGTCAGCACGCCGTAGTTCGTGGCAGCCGTCTCCGGGCCCATCCGGCCGGGGATCCCCGGCGTCGTGTGCAGCGCGATCGCCGTCCAGACCACCTCGGCGGAGCCCTCCGGGAATCCGCGGTCGAGCAGGAACTTGCGCGCGTGATCGGCGCCGTCCAGCTCGAAGCGCTGCTCCGTGTCGGAGAACGGAGTCAACAGGCCCGTGTCGTGAAACATCGCGGACAGGTAGAGCAACTCAGGATCAGGCCGGAGGCCGAGCGCTCGCGCGTGAAGGGAACCGAAGAGAAAAACTCGCCTGGAGTGATGGAAGAGGAGGGGGCCCGTGGTTTCCCGGAGGAATGCAGTGGCCTCCGCCACGGCTGCGGTCTCGGGAATTTCCACGCCTGCGATGGTGTCGGTCATATTGTCGGCGCCTTCCTGTTGCATGTGTCACGAGTAGGCAGTGATCCATCCTCACTCTCAACGGTGCCGACCACACGGCGCTCGGCGCCACCTCGGTCCGGCCACGGACCACCCCCATACAGACGCCTGAGGAAGGGGACCATGAGCTCCCATACGCACCGGGTCGCGATCCTCGTCTACGACGGGGTGACCCTGCTGGACGTCGCCGGCCCCGCAGAGGTGTTCGCCGAGGCGAATCGACTCGGTGCCGACTACCGAACCGTCCTGCTGTCGGCGACCGGCACCGACGTCACCTCGTCGATCGGCATACGGATCACCGTCGACGGCGACCCCACCTCTGAGCCGGCTTCCGACACGTTCCTGATTCCGGGCGGGAACGTCTATCCCAAGACACCCGTCACGCACGATCTGACCGAGGCCGCAAAGGCTCTGGCGGAGCGGTCCGGCCGAGTCGCCTCCGTGTGCTCCGGAGCTTTCGTCCTGGGCGCCGCGGGCCTCCTGGACGGCAAGCGGGCCACCACCCACTGGAAGATCGCCCGCGAGCTCGCCGCCCGGCACCCGAAGATCCGCGTCGAACCGGACGCCATCCATGTGCGCGACGGCAGCACATACACCTCGGCGGGCGTCACCGCCGGCATCGACCTGGCCCTGGCCCTGGTCGAGGAGGACCACGGCCCCGACCTGAGCCGGCACATCGCCCGCGCCATGGTGGTCTACCTGCAACGCGCGGGCGGCCACCCACAGCTCTCCGCTCCCCTGCAGGGCCCGCCGCCCCGGTCTCCAGTGCTCCGCACGGTCGTCGACCTGGTGACGGCCGACCCCGGAGGCAACCACTCCGTTGATGACCTGGCCAGGCAACTCAACCTCAGCCCCCGCCATCTCACGCGGCTGTTCCGGAACGAGTTGGCCACCACGCCGGCCCGGTACGTCGAGTCGATCCGGTTCGACATCGCCAAGGACCTCCTCGAGCAGGGACACTCCGCTACGCAAGCGGCGTCCTTGGCCGGGTTCCCCAGCTACGAGAGCCTCCGGCGGGTCTTCGCACGAGAGTTGGCCATCACTCCCGCTGCCTACGGCCGCCGCTCCGGCACCACCCACCGAACCCACCCCGGACAGCAATCGATGAACACCGGCGGCGAGTCACGGCACCGCTCACCGCAACGATGACCCCGTTCCGGCCGTGCGCAATGAGGGAACTCGGGCGGCGCTTCATCGTCCGGGAGGACCGCGCCGCATCGCCCGCCGCCTGCGCCGGGGGTGCGCACCCTGATGGGGCAGCAGGTGTTCGCCCACCGCGTCACCTCCGGCTCTCCCGACGGGATGCGCGTCGCGGGGAAGACCGGCACCCTGCCGGGCCTGCACAACGAGGCGGCCGTGGTGCACCACCCCGACGGGGGCGCCACGCGCTCGCGGTCTTCGTCCGCGACGAGCATCACCACGCCCACCGGGCGGAGGTGGACACGGCGATCGGCCACGCCGCTCACCCGGCATTGCACTGGCTCCGCACCCCTCGCTGCCGCCCCGCATCCGTCCTGACCAGCTGTCATATCCGTTCCCTCATCGAGGAGCGCGCCCTGCGGTCTTGGACGGGAGCGGGCTTTCGCTGATCTGCTGGGACACGGCGCCGACCCGTCCCATCCCGGCAGAAAGGCCATCTCCTCATGCCCACCCATGGTTTCGACCGTCGCGGACTCATGCGGGCCGCAGCAGCCGCCGGAGTGGCGCTGCCGACAGCATTCGCCTCCGCCACCCCCGCCTCCACGCTGCCGCCGGACGCGTCGAAGTCGCACGGCGACCCGCAACTCGTCTACCGCTGGCTCGGCACCGCTGGGTGGCGGATCGACGCGGGCGGACGCACCCTGCTGGTCGACCCCTACCTCACCCGCTTCGACACCGGGCTGTACCGCGGCGCCTTCGACCCCGCCACCCCGCTGCGCACGGACGGGCCACTGGTGGACCGCCACGTCGGCAGACCGGAGCTGGTCCTGGTCACCCACAGTCATTGGGACCACCTCAACGACGTGCCGCACATCGCCAAGATCACCGGTGCCCGGGTCGTCGGCACAGAGACCACCTACCACCTGCTCCGGGCCCTCGGGGTGGACGCCGGACAGCTGATCGTGGTCAAGGGAGGGGAGGTGCTGGACTTCGACGGCTGCGTGGTGGAGGCGGTCGCCGCCCGGCACAGCCGCAACGCCGCGCACCAGTACTTCGCCCCTGGCACCCTGCACGCGCCGCCCGCCACCGTACCCGCGACCGTCGCCGACCTGCCCGAGGGGGACACCCTCGCCTTCCAGGTGCGCTTCGGTTCCGGGCCGGCTGCCTTCCTCATGGGGGCCAGCGACTTCGCCGAGCGGGAGGTGGACGGGCTGCGGCCCGACATCGCCATGGTCGCCGTGCCCGGCAGCACCGCCACGCATCGGTACGTCCCGCGGCTGTTGCAGGCTCTCGGACGGCCCGAGCTTGTGGTGCCTGTGCACTGGGACGACTTCGAGACGCCGCTCGCCGAGCCCGCGGTCCGCGATCCGGCCATGGATCTGGACGGCTTCGCCGCCCAGGTCCGGCGGGCCGCTCCGGCGAGCCGGGTGCAGCTGCCCGAGCACCTGGCCGCCCTGCACGTCCCCGCCTGACTCTCAGCCCCTGGAGCAGGGATGAGCGCCGACCTCGACCGGCGAAGACAGCCCGGCAGCGCGCCCGCGTCGCAGACCGCCGCCGGCACCGCCACCCACCGGTACCGGTACCGGCACCACAAGGAATTCACGGCGAAGGACGCCGCCCACCCGGACGTGCCGTTCGCCACGTTCTTCGAGCACCCCGGGTACCTCCCGCAGCCGCTCCTGATCTGGTGAATTATGCGCTGAATTGGCTAAGTTGACACCACCTCACCGAGCGTCCACCAGGGAGCGGCAGCCATGAGCCAGCAGCAGAAGACCTTCCGTGCCATCGAGGTCGGCGACGGCAGCGACGGGCGGTGGGCCACCCATGCACAGGCCCTGTGGCCGCTCGCGCAGGGATGGATGACCGAGGAGAGCCGTACCCCGGAGGGCGCGGACCGTGCTCGGAAGCTGTTCGAGACACACATGCCGGAGCTGGTCCCGGTGCTCGACCGCCTTGCCGGTCAGCTCGACCGGCCCGGAGGGGAAACCTTCCTCACCCTCGCGACCGTGCGACCGTTCTTCTCGGGCTGCACCCAGATCGGCGACTCCGGCACTCTGCTGCGCAACTACGACTTCGCGCCCGAGGAGTGCGAGGGCACCATCGTCTCCTCCCACTTCCTGCGCCCGGTGATCGGAATGCAGGATGTGGCCTGGGGCCTGCTGGACGGGATGAACGATGCCGGGCTCGCGGTCTCGCTCACCTTCGGCGGGCGATTCGTCCATGGCCCCGGCTTCGCCATTCTCATCGTCCTGCGCTACCTGCTGGAGACGTGCGACACCGTTGACGAGGCGATCGGCAGGCTGAAGTCCATACCGATCGCCATCCCTCAGAATGTCACCCTTGTCGACTCCGAGAAGGCGGTGACGGTGTTCGTGGGACCGGACATCTCACTGACTGAGGCACCGGAGGCCTGCGCCGCCAACCACCAGCACCTGCCGGTGCCTGACGAACAGGAGCAGTTCTCCCGTACCCAGGAGCGGCTGGGAGCCGTTCGCGAAGCGGGCACTGACGTGGCGGCGATGCTGAAGCCGCCGCTGTATCAGTTCGCTTACGACCAGGGGTTGGGAACCCTCTACACCGCGCATTACCAGCCCTCAGAGGGTCGCGTGACCTACTACTGGCCCGGCGAGTCCTGGGACCAGTCCTTCCACGACTTCGCTCCGGGGTCCCGGACGGTGACCATCGGACGGGCCGGCTGAGAGCTCGTCGCCGCGTCGAATCGACAGACCGCAGCGCTGACGGGACCAGGGGTTTCCCACCCACGGGCTGGGGACGTTGCGGCATCGTCGTTAGGCGGCGCCGTCCCGCCGACAGGATGAGGCTCTCGTGACACGGGTGAATTGGTCAGTGGAGGTCGGGGAGGGTGGGAGTGGGGGCGGCGCCGGTGTCGTCTCCCTTCGCCGGCGCCGCAGTCTGTCGCTGCGGCAGGCTTGGTTCGGGCGGAGAGCGGAACATCAGCCAGCTCAGCACCGGCATCAGGACGAGAGGAGCCAGGGCGGTCCGCAGGGACGTGGCGTCGGCGAGGCTGCTATCAGTGCGGCTGGTCGTCCGCCAGCGCCTCCATCTGGCAGTTGGGCAGCGTGCTGGTCCCGCTCGCGGTCGGCGCCGTCTTCTCGGCGACCGGTTCCTTCGACGCGGCCTGCCTCACCCTCGCTGCCGGCCCCCTCCTCGCGGTGCTGGTCGTCCTTCCCGTACACGACAGTGCCAGGCACCGAAACCCTGACCGCGCTCTCCCGCCAACCGTGACCGAGACAACGTCCACCGTCGCCTGACAGCCGGCCCGCGCCGCGGTCACCGCGGCGATCGGGCACATAACGGCCCGCCCCCGACGGGGTAGATCTCTCACTCCTCATAGGGGAAGCGAGCAAGTGGCGGTTCCTGGGCGAAGAACGTCTTGGCGCGCATGGCCGCCTGCTCGTCGGCGAGCACTTGCCCTGGCCGGGAGCCGTTGCCGAGCAGCACGCCGCCGAAGCGCATACCCATGTAAGCGGCAGTGTGGTGCAGCGTGTGCACCAGCGGCTCGGCGACCACCTCTTCGCGGTGCGCCATCGCCGTCACGCCCCACAGCGTGTGTCCGGCCATCTTCGTCCTGAAACCCGGGTCCGGGGTGGCCAGCCACTTCGACCAGTAGTCGAGGTAGCGCTTGGCATACGACGACATCGAGTACCAGTACAACGGGGAGGCGAGCACGATATCGGTGGCGGCGAGCGTCGCCCGGCGCAGCAGTTCCTCGTTCTCCTGCTGCGGCCAGGGCACGTCGGAGTGCCGGGCGTCGACGTAGTCGGCCAGCGGCAGCTGTGCCAGGTCCAGCCAGCGTTGTCCGACGTCGTTCGGCAACTGCTCGGCCGCGGCCCGGGCCAGCAACTCGGTGTTGCCGTCCGATCGGGCACTGGCGAGGAGGAAGAGAAACGAACGGGTCACGTGAGCTCCAGTCGTCGCGGACGATTGCGTCACCCTGAAACCCCGGCCGGCTCCCAGGTATTTCCGCCCGCGATCGGCTCGACCGGGATGTCTCCTCCTCGAACGGCGCCACGTCATGAGCACCGGCACCAGACCCTGCCGTTTGTGTGCCGGATCCCAACTGACGCCGCTGCCATCGGCGTCGGCGGGTTGCTCGGACGGGCGAGAAGCGCGCGACCGCCGGGCCGGCAGTGACCGTGTCGTGGTCAAGGGGCCGGCCCGGCGGCGTGATGCGCGGTGTGCCTCAGGTGCGCATCGAGGTGTCTCTCAGGTGTGTCTCAGACGGCCGAGCAGTTGATCCCTGCCAGGTTGTGCGAGGCAAGCAGCTGGTTGAAGTTCGGCACGTCGGTGTCGACCGCGGTGCCGAGCTTCTTGAGCTGGTCCTGCAGCAGCGTGTTCAGGTTGTCGAAGACCTGCCGGGTCTGGTCGGTGGGCCGGCCATCGACACTCTCGATCACGGAGTGCAGCGAGGCGATCCTGTTGTTGAGCCTGATGCCGAAGTTGAGCGGATCCTCATTGGCCACGTTCTTGCTCTGGTGCAGCTCGTTCTGAACGGCGTTCAGTGTGTCGTCGAGCGAGGTACCGGCCTTGGTGACGTCCGGATCTTTCGCCGCGGCGACCCGATCATCCACCTGCGCGGTGCACGCGCGGATGTTGATCACGCCCTGGTTGGCGTCGCTGGTGGCGTTCCGAACGGCGAGGTCCAGCTGGAACTGCGCTGCGATGTCGGCCTCCGTGACATGGGTGAGCCGGGAATCCTTGAGGATGTCGAACGACTGCTGCAACGGCTTCCCGTTCACCACGAGGCGTACGGTGTAGCTGCCGAGCGGCGCCTTCGGACCCTGGTTGGAACCCTGCCAGTAGACCAGCCCGGGGAAGCTGACCGCGTCCGGGTAGCGCATGTTCCACGTGGCCGTCCTGCTGCCCGCCGTGGTGGGCACGTCGTTGCTGGAGACGACGGTGCCGTCAGGGGCGACGAACTCCACCTTCGCCGAGGTGACATCCTGTTTGAGGGTGTAGCCCACCCTGACGTTGCTGCTCACCGAACGTACGGCGTTGTCCGGGTCCTGCACGACGGCCAGGTCGTTCTCGGCATCCGCGGCGTGCTGGGTCGGCGGGACCACGGCGGCCGGCGATGATACCGGCTTGATCGGCGTCACCGGTGGGACGGTCTGGTGGAAGTCCGCGATGTCCCCGGGCTTGGTGCCGGGGTTGAGCCTGCGCAGCAGCTCGGCCCCGTCGTCGAGGACGTAGAAACCACGGCCCTGGGTGGAGATCACCAGGTCGTTGCCCTTGACCTTGAGGTCGTAGGCGGTGACGTCGGGCAGATTCGTCCGCAGCGACTGCCAGTGGTCGCCGTCGTCGAACGACACGTACACACCGTGCGCGCTGGTCGCGTAGAGCAGGTCGCCGCGGACCGGGTCCTGGCGGATACTCCACAGGTAGTCGTCCGCTGCGAAGCCGGTGGTGATCTTCGTCCAGTGCTTCCCGCCGTCGTGCGTGCGGTAGGCGATCGGGGTGAAGTCCTCCAGCTTGTAGCGCTGGCCGACGAGGTACGCGGTGTTCTGGGCGGCCTTGTCCGCGCTGTTGGCCTGGGTGGAGTGCCCGGCGTCGATCATGCTGACGCGGGTGAACTTCTCCAGGCCGCCAGGCGTGACCTCACTCCACTTGTCGCCGCCCTTCTGGGTGAGCCAGACCCGGCCGTCGTCGGTGCCCGCCCAGATGAGGTTCTTGTTCACGGTCGACGGGGCGATCGAGAACACGGTGGCGTAGTACTCGATGCCGGTCTGGTCCAGGGTGATCGGCCCACCGGAAGGACCGAGGGTGGCCGGATCGGCGTAGCTGAGATCCGGGCTGATCTCCTGCCAGGACTGCCCACTGTTCGTCGACTTCATCACGTGCTGTGAGCCGGCGTAGATGGCGTCCGGCTCGGCCGGGTTGGTCACCAGCGGGTACGACCACTGGAAGCGGTGCTTCAGCGTGCCGGCCGCCGAGCCCATCGGGTTGTCCGGCCAGGGGTCGACCCGCCGGGCGCCGATGGCGCTCTCACCGCTGCGGTCGAAGCGGCTCATCGAACCGGTCCACGGCCCGCAGCAGCTGCCCGCGTAGAACACGTTGGAGTTCTTCGGGTCGACGGCGATCGGCCCGCTCTCGCTGCCACCGGTGATGTTGACCGTGTCGGTGCCGCCGGTGCTGGACACGCAGGTGGTGCCGCGGTCCTGCTGCTGGCCGCAGATCAGGTACGGTTCGTCGTCGGTGGTGACCACGCTGTAGAACTGGCCCGTCGAGTAGTCCTCCGCGGTCCACGACGAGCCGCCGTTCGTGGATACGGTGGCGCCGCCGTCGTTGCCCTCGATCATCCGTTGGTTGTTCTGCGGGTCGATCCACAGGGCGTGGTTGTCGCCGTGCGGCAGGCCACTCATCGTCGAGAAGTTGGCGCCGCCGTCGTTCGAGCGCAGGAACTGCACTTCGGGTACGTAGACCCGGTCCTTGTCGACCGGGTCGGCGACTACTCGGGTGTAGTAGAAGGCGCGCTGCCGGACGGCCTGGCTGTTGTTGATCAGCTTCCAGGTGCTGCCCGCGTCGTCGGAGCGGAACAGCCCGCCGTCCTTCGCCTCCACGAGCGCGTACACCCGGTTCGGGTCGGCGCCGGAGACGCTGACCCCGACCTTGCCGATCGGCGCGTCCGCGGGCAGCCCGAGGCGGGAGGTCAGCTCGGTCCAGGTGCTGCCGCCGTCGGTCGACTTGTAGAGTCCGCTGCCCGGGCCACCGTTCTCCGTTTTCCAGAACTTGCCCTGGACCTGCCACATCCCGGCGTACAGCACGTCCGGGTTGGACGGGTCCATCGTCACGTCCGGCGAACCGGTCTGGTCGTCCACGTACAGAACGCGCTGCCAGTTCTGGCCACCGTCGGTGGAGCGGAACACACCTCGCTCGGTGTTCTTGCCCCACACGTGCCCCTGCGCCGCGACGAACACACGGTCACAGTCGCCCGGGTCGACCTGGATCCGGCCGATCATCTGGGTGTCGGCGAGTCCCAGGTGCTTCCAGCTCTTGCCGCCGTCGGTGGTCTTGTAGACGCCGTCGCCCGGGATGATGTTCCCGCGCAGGTCCACCTCGCCCATGCCGATGTAGACCGTGTCCGGATCGGACGGACACACCGAGACCGCGCCGACCGACGAGCTCGAGATCTTCCCGTCCGTCACCGGCGCCCACTCCGTGCCGCCGTCGGTGGTCTTCCACAGACCACCGCCGGTCGCCCCGAAGTAGTACTCGTTCGGACGGGCGGAGTTGCCTGCGACAGCGATCGAGCGCCCGCCGAGCTGCGGGCCGACGTTGCGCCAATTCAGGCCGGCGTACAGCGAGGGGTCAACGCCCTTCGGCGTCGGCGACGCGGCGGCCGGCGCGGCCGGCGCGACGAGAGGCAGCCCGAGCAGGAGTGCCGCCGCTCCGGCGACCCGCATCAATGGCCGCTTCAATTGGCCACCCCCCGACGAAGACGGGACGGGTGCGCCGCTATGACGCGGCGGGTGACGCCGGTTCTGGCTGAGGTCGGGGGAGACTTCCGTATGCCGCGCAATGCGGCGCCGTTCGGTGAGAACACCATGATGCATCCGCTCCTGACTGAGCGGAGACCGGCATCCGCAACGCTTTACCAGCCCGGGTAAACAGGCATGGCACATCACATCGTAAAGCTGACACCGTAGATGCCCGTCTCCACTTCTATGGCATGTACATGTAGCCTGCCCAGGCATTGGAACACAACAGGGGTCAACCCTCGCACTGCGATGTCGGACGCAGGCCACATGTGGACTACGGGCGCATGTCGAGGGCGTCGAAGCCGGCGCGTCGTTGCGGACTCGGCATTGGTGGCCGGCTGTTGATTCCCGGGCTGACGTCCACTTGACGGGAAGTCACCTGGTGGTCAGCGGAGACACTGCGTCGATGTGCCGGGGTCGGAGCACGATCTTGCCGTGTGTCTGCCGCCGTTCCAATTCGTGGAACGCGTCTCGCACCCGCTCCAGCGGGTAGGTGCGGGCGATCGGCACGTCCAGCTCTCCGCGCGCGGCGAGTCGGGCCAGTTCGCCGAGCACGACCGCGCACGCCGCCGAGCCTTCTCCGTAGGTCCGCGCACCGACCCTGGCCGCGGCCTGCCAATCGCGGATCGTGTTGATCCTCTCGGGCGCCACGCCCAACTCCACCGCCAGTTCCACGTAGCCGTCGCCGAACGTGTCGATGAAGGCGTCGGCGTTCCCGTCGCAAGCCCGCCGGATCCGTTCGGCCACGCCCTCGCCGTACACGACCGGGACGACGCCGCGATCCTTCAGCCACGCGTGGTTCCGCTCACTCGCCAGCCCGATCACCGTCGCGCCTCGCCTTCGCGCGAGCTGCACCGCAAGCGACCCGACACCGCCGGCGGCACCGGACACCACGACCGTGTCGCCCGGTCCGGGATCCACCGCGAACACGCTGGCGTACGCGGTCGTGCCGGCCACGTACAGCGAGCCGGCCACGTCCCAGGGCAGGTCTGCCGGACGGGAGACCAGATTCACGTCGTCGACCACGACGAACTCCGCGTGGCTCGCCCTGTTATGGGTGAAGCCCAGGACCTCGTCGCCCACCGCGAAGCCGCGCACCTCGGGGCCGGTCTCCACCACGACGCCGGCCAGATCGCTGCCCTGCCCGGAGGGGAACGTCGCCGGCCACCGGCGGTGCCGCGCGCCCTCGCGGATCATCACCTCGCCCGGCTGGATCCCGGCCGCGCGGACCTCGACCAGCAGCTGCCCAGGGCCGGGTGTCGGCCGTGCCACCTCCTCCACCCGCAGCACGTCGATCCCGCCGTACGCGTGGAACCGCACCGCCTTCATCGCTTGATCAACACCCTTCGCCGTTCGCCGACAAGCCTGGGACGGCCACGCGCGGGAAGACCACACATCGACCGTGCCGTCACCTTCAACGGTTCGGGAACAGAGCCGTCTTCCCGGAGGCCCCACCGAAAGCGACGACGTCCGCGCCGGCCTCGGCGTCGGCGGCCAGAGGGGTGCGCCGGATGAGAAGACCACGCAGACGTACGACATCTTCGGCCGTCCGCTGGTCGGCACAGCCCAAGGCACCACGAACGCGCTCGAGTCGGGCAACATGTGGATCCGGCGAGCAGTCAAGGCCCGTGGACACTTCCGGAGCGAGCAGGTGGCGTTGAAGTGCGCTTCAGCGCGTGACGACATCGGCCGGTCACTGGCCCAAGCGGCACATCGCCGTCGATACGGTCGGTCAGTAGCTCCTTCTGGTCACCGCCGTTGGAACTGTGGAGTGCGCTTCTCGGTGAAGGCGCGGCGCCCCTCCTCGGCGTCGTCGGTGGCGAAGCAGATGGTCTGCAGATCGCGCTCGTAGACCAGCGCCTGCTCCTCCGGCATGCTCGCCGCCGCGCGCAGGTTCACCTTCGCTGTCTCCGTCGCGATCGGTGCGCGGGCCGCGATGGACGCGGCCACCGCGTGGGCCCGCGGCAGGAGGTCCTCGGGCTCGGTCAACTCGCTCACCAGGTGCCAGTCCAGGGCCCGGGCCGCGTCGATGGGATCCCCCGTCATCAGCATCAGCGCCGCATTGCTCGGCCCGGCCGCGCGTGACAGGAAGGCGGACATGCCTCCGCCGCCGATCCACCCCAGTTTGACCTCCGGGGCACCCAGTCGGGCCGTCGTGACGGCGATCCTGATGTCGCAGCTCAGGGCCGTCTCCAACCCGCCGCCCAGGGCATAGCCGTTGATGGCGGCGATGGTCGGCTTGGCCAGCCGCCGCAGCGCGTCGCAGTAGTCGACGCGGTTGCGGAAGTCCCACGGGGTCGCGTACGCGTCGAGGGCACGGATGTCCGAGCCGACAGTGAACGCGCGCTCCCCGGCACCGGTCACCACGATCGCGCGTACGTCGGGGTCTGTGTTGCAGGTCTCCACTGCCTTGGCCAGTTGTTCGGCCATCCGCGGTGTGACGGCGTTGAGTTTCGCCGGACGGTCGATCGTGAGGGTGGCCACCAGGGCCGAGCTGTCGCGTTCGAGGCGGATGGTGCCGTCCGTGTCCGTGCTCATGCGTCTCCTCGCAAGGGGGTGAATGCAGCCGACCGTTGACGTAACTCCTATGACATCATATGTTTGCGGCCGTCGTGGGAGGGAGCAATCGTGCAGATCGTGCGAGCCCGGTACGGGAACGGTGTCGGCCTTCACGGGGGAGTACTGACTCAGCGGGGATTCCACGCGCTGCCGGTCGACTTGGACGAACTGCTGGAGCTCCCTCTCCGGGAGCTGCGCCGGGTCGTCGAGGACGCCGTCGCGGCGCCGCCGACCCGGCCGTCGGACGAGGTCCCCCAACTGGGCGCACCAGTCTGCGGACTGACCGAGGTCTGGGCCGCGGGCGTCACCTACGAGCGATCCCGAGCCGCGCGCATGGCGGAGAGCGAGCACGAGGCCGACATCTACGACCGGGTCTACGCAGCCGAGCGGCCGGAGCTGTTCTTCAAGGCGGCGTCCTGGCGGGTGGTCGGCCCGGACGAACCTGTAAGCGTGCGCGCGGACTCCGCCGTCAACGTGCCGGAACCCGAACTCGCCGTCGTCGCCAACCGGTTCGGCGAGACCGTGGGCTACACGATCTGCGACGACGTCAGCTCCCGCTCGATCGAGGGTGAGAACCCCCTCTACCTGCCGCAGGCGAAGGCGTATCTCGGCGCCTGCGCGCTGGGCCCCGGCATCACGCCGGTGTGGGAGGTGAGTGCCCCCCACGCGCTCGCGATGGAGCTCACCATCTCCCGGGAGGGACGGACCGCCTGGCAGGGGCGGTCCTCTACCGGGCTGCTGCGCCGTGAGCTGCCCGAACTGCTCGGCTACCTCTTCCGTGCCGACGAGTTCCCGCAGGGCGTGGTGCTCGCGACCGGCACCAGCCTCGTGCCGGAACTGCCCTTCACGCTGGCGGAGGGCGACGTGGTGCACATCGGTGTGGCCGGTCTCGGTGCGCTGGACAATCCGGTGGTCGTCGGCAAGGAGGCGATGGCCTGGCTGCTCGACCGGGCTCTGCACGGCCGCGTGTCGGGAGGGCGGCGGGCGATGAGCGGCGCGGCCGTCGCAGGGCAGCCAGGCGGCTGTACAGAGAACAGCGCCTCGATCGAGGGGGAGGCCTAGTCGTGTCGGTCCTCGGCGGATACCGGGTCCTCGACCTGTCGATCGCCATGGCCGGACCGCTGGCCACCATGCGGCTCGGTGACCTCGGCGCGGACGTGCTCAAGATCGAGCCGGTGACGGGGGAGTGGCAGCGGCGCACTGCTGCCGGCGGGGCCACCGGGAACAAGGTCAACGCATCCTTCCTGTCGCTGAACCGCAACAAGCGCAGCCTGGCCGTCGACCTCAAGCAGGACAGCGGCCGCGACCTCGTGTACCGGCTCGCCGCCCGCTCCGACGTGTTCCTCCAGAACTACCGGCCCGGAGTGGCCGACCGGCTCGGCCTGGACTACGAGTCGATCCGTGCCGTGCGGCCCGACATCGTCTACGTCTCCATCTCCGGGTACGGCGAGAGCGGACCGTACGCCCATCGGCCCGGGCAGGACCTCCTCCTGCAAGGTCTCACGGGCGCACTGCACAGTGGGGGAGCCGCCGACGGGCCCCCACAGCCGGGACCGTACTTCGTCGCGGACGCCATCACCGCCTACTCCGCCTTCGAGGCCGTGCTCGCCGCGCTGCTGCACCGCGAACGCACCGGGGAGGGACAGCGGGTCTCGGTCAACATGCTCGACGCCATGATCGCGATGCAGATGCAGGAGCTGTCGGTGCGCACGGTGGGCGGCGTTCGCCAGCGCCGCGGGCACGAGATACACGCCCACACGTATATCCGCGCCCCGTACGGCATCTTCCCGACGCGGGACGGACACCTCGCGCTCGCCTTCGCCGATCTGACCGTCCTCGCCGAGGAGTTCGGCGACCCGGCGCTCGCCGCGTGGGACGCGGAACGCGACGGCTTCACGCACCGCGAGGAGATCTCCCGGGCCGTCGCCGCCCACCTACTCGGCGACACCACCGAGTCGTGGCTGCGCCGGCTCGGCGCGCGCGGGGTCTGGGTCGGACCCGTCAACTCCTACGAGGACGTCCTGGAGGACCCGCAGGTCCTCCACAACGGCAGCTTCATCCACTACGAGCATCCGACCGAGGGCAAGGTCACCACACCTGGCTTCGCATTCCGCATGGACCGCACTCCACCCGAGCTGCACCGGGGCGCGCCCACCTGCGGCGAGCACACCACGGAGATCCTCGGCGAACTGGGCCTGCCCGCCGGCGTGATCGAGGACCTGTTCGTGAACGGAGTGATCGCGTGACCGATGCCTCGCCCGCCGCCGACCCGCGCCGCCGCGACCCGGGCGGCGCGTCGCTGACCGGCATGACCTGGGACCACCCGCGGGGCCACTGCGCACTCGACGCCTTCGCGCAGACATTCGAGGCACCCGCCGTCGACTGGCACCGGCAGCCGCTGTCCGCCTTCGAGGCGCACCCCGTCGCCGAACTGGCCAGGGAATACGACCTCATGGTCATCGACCACCCCGGGCTCGGCGCGGCGATCGAAGCGGACGCTCTGCTGCCGCTCGAAGAGGTCGTCGACAGCGGGCAGCTGGAGACCTGGCTGGCCGTGACTGTCGGCCGCAGCGCCGCCAGCTATCGCATGTGCGGCCGGACGTGGGCGGTTCCGGTCGACGCCGCCGCACAGGTCGCGGTGCACCGGCGCGACGCGCACGTACCGGTGCCCGCCCGCTGGGAGGAGGCGCCCGATGTCGCGGCCGATTACCCCGTGACGCTCTGCCTCGGTGGCCCCCACGCGATGCTGAACCTGCTGGCGATGTGCGCGCAGCAGTCGGCGGCCGCCGCCGAGGCCGGCCGGCCGGTGTCCCCCGAGTCGGCCGGCGTCCGGCAGCTGCTGCCCCAGGAGTCCGCCGTCGAGGCGCTGGAGCTGTTGCGGACCGTGTACCGGGCGGGCGACCGGGAGACCTCACTGCTCGACCCGATCCAGGTGCACGAGGCCATCGCGGCCAGCGGTCCCAGCCCTGTCTGGTGCCCGCTCGCCTACGGTTACGTCTCCTACGCCCGGCCCACCACGGGACACGCTCTGGCATGGGCCGACGCACCGGGACGGCGGGGCAGCGGACCGCTCAGCGTCCTCGGTGGGACCGGCCTCGCCGTCTCCCGCCGGACCGAGGGCAATCCGGCCGTGGGCGACTGGCTGACCGCCTACCTCCGCGACGAGGTGCAGAGGGGACTGGTCCCCGCGGCCGGGGGCCAACCCGCCCACCGAGAGGTGTGGGCAGGGCCGCACGCCGACTCGGACCGAGGCGGCTTCTACGGCTCCACCGTAGCCACCCTGGAGGCCGCCTGGGTGCGGCCCCGCATGCCCGGCTGGATAGGACTTCAGGCCGAGGGCTCGGAGCTGGTGCGCGAGGCCGTCGTGCAGGGTGGCTCCGCGCGCAGTGTCGTCGACCGGATCAACCGCGACTTCGCGGCCCTGTGCCGCCGTACGCGCCCTGAGTTCGAGCAGGCAAAGGAGCTGACATGAGTGTCGCCGTTGTCACCGGAGCCGGTGGTGCTCTCGGTCGGGCGATCGCGTTGCGACTGGCCCGCGACGGGCACAGCGTGGCGGCTACCGACGTCCACGAGCCGACCCTGGCCGACACGGCCTCCGCCCTGGCCGACGAGGACTGCGACGCCTTCGCGCAAGCCGTGGACCTGTGCGACGAGCGGGCCGTGAGCGCATTCTTCGACACCGTCCGCGAGCGCCTCGGCGACACAACCGTCCTCGTCAACAACGCCGCCGTCTACCCCGCCGTGCCCTTCCTCAAGATGCCTCTCGCGGAGTACGAGCGGGTCCACACGGTCAACCAGCGCGGTTACTGGCTGTGCGCCCAGCAGGGCGCGCGGCAGATGGTCGCCGCCGTGCCGCGGACCGACCGGTGCATCGTGAACGTCGCCTCGATCACGATGCACGGCGGCTGGGAGGACCTCGCCGCCTACACCGCCACCAAGGGCGCCGCGGTGGCCCTCACCCGCGCCCTCGCGCGAGAGCTCGGACCGCACGGTGTCCGAGTGAACGCGGTCTCCCCGGGCGCCTTCAAGACCGCCGCCGAAGAGATCCATGAGGATCCCGAGTCCTACAGCGAGATGGTCGTGCGGCGGCAGGCGCTCAAACGGCGCGGCAGCCCCGACGAGCTCGCGGCGGTGGTGTCCTTTCTGACCGGCCCGGACGCGTCCTTCGTGACCGGTCAGACGATCGAGGTCAACGGCGGATGGGTGATGGCATGAGCGTGCAGCACCAAGCAGGCGGCGTACGGGGGCATGGGCGGCCGGTGCCGGGCCGGCTCGACATCGCCCGGCACGCCGGGGAGATCAGCGCCTACGGAGGTGTCCGCGCGGTCGTCCTGGACGACGGCGTCGAACGAGGTGTGCGTGCCCTGGAGTTCAGCACCGGAGGCGGACTGCGCTTCGACGTGCTCGTCGACCGGGCCATGGACATCGGCCTGGCCGAGATGGACGGCGTGTCGGTCGGCTGGCGCTCGCGCACCGGCTTCCGCCACCCGGGGCTGCACGAGAACGCGGACGAGGAGGGGCTGTCCTGGCTGCGCAGCATGTCGGGGCTGGTGGTCACCGGGGGTCTCGACCACACGCTCTTCGGCGGCGACGTCGACGCCGGGCACTACCGCTACCCGCCGCGGCCCACCGTCCGACACGGTCTGCACGGCCGCGTCGCCAACATCCCCGCTCGGCTGATCGGTTACGGCCACGAGTGGACGAGTGAGGACCGTTGCGTGCTGTGGGCCGAGGGCGAGGTGACGCAGGCCACCAACTTCGGCGAGCACCTGACACTGCGGCGTCGTATCGAGGCCGACCTCGGCGGCACCGAGATCCGGCTGCACGACGTGGTCACCAACGCCGGCTTCGATCCCACTCCCCACATGTTCCTGTACCACGTGAACGTGGGCTGGCCCTTTCTCGACAGCGGCACCCGATTCGTCGCCGACGTCGACGCCACCGTGTGGCAGAGCGAGAGCGTGGCCGAACAGGGCGTCGACCACCTGTGTTTCGACCGGCCGCTGCCAGGTTTCGTCGAGCAGGTCTACGAGCATCGCCTCGTCGCCGACGACCAGGGACGGCACCGGGTGGCACTGGTCAACGAAGCGCTCGGTCAGTCCTTCGAACTCGACGTGGACTCGGCCGCGTTCCCGCACTTCTTCCAGTGGCTGAACCTGCGCGAGGGCGGCTGGGCGGTAGGTCTGGAACCCTCCACCCACGCGGTCGCAGGAGACGCGGCGGCGCGCGAGGACGGCAGCATGATCTGGCTGGGTCATGGTCAGCAGCGCAGCTATGACAGTGTGTTCCGTTTCGGCAGAATCCCCGTCATGCGCTGAGCGTCGAGCGCCGCCTCGCCTTCTTCGTCTCCGATGCCGGGGTACTCGGCGTCGTGGGTGAGCATGTGCCAGGTGGCACGGTGCACACCGGTTGCGCGCGGACCGGATGCCGGAGTCCTTCGACCCGGGCCCGGAGCGGGCCGCGCGCGATGACCGTCAGGCTGCGGGCCGGATGGCACCACCGCTGAGGACCCAGGCGCCGTGGCCCATCCCGTCTCGGCGTTCGGCCGCTGGAGCTGGGGCGGGGGTCTCACTCCCCGCGGGGGCGGCGCCGCGACCAGGACTTGGTGATGTGGTCCCGCATGGCGGCCGCGGCCGCCTCGGC